>CAMWGS010000223.1 GCA_947173865.1 uncultured Ruminococcus sp. | reverse complement strand
GTTATTGCAGGCTTAATGATTCAGGGCGGTTGTCCTCTCGGCAATGGCACAGGTGGTCCGGGCTGGAACATCAAGGGCGAATTTTCCTCAAATGGTGTTAAAAATGACCTCAAGCACACAAGAGGTGTCATTTCCATGGCTCGCTCCATGATGCCCGATTCAGCAGGTTCACAGTTCTTTATCATGCACGAGGACGCTCCTCATCTTGACGGTCAGTATGCTGCTTTCGGCAAGGTAGTTGAGGGTATGGACGTTGTTAACGAAATCGCAGATGTCGCTACAAATTATAACGATATGCCACTTGAACCGCAGGTTATGAAAAGCGTTACAATAGAATAAGATAAAAATGCCGGAAACAGAAAAATTCCGGCATTACTTTATGAAAGGAATGATTATATGCTGTATATAGGCTGTCATCTTTCAGCTTCAAAGGGCTATACGGCTATGGGTAAACAGGCTAAGGAAATCGATGCGAATACATTTGCATTCTTTACGAGGAATCCCCGTGGCAGTTCGGCAAAGGAAATAAATGCTTCTGATGTTGCAGAATATCTCGAACTTTCCGAAAAACTTGCTTTCGGAAAACTTGTTGCTCATGCCCCGTATACTATGAATCCGTGTTCTGCTGACGAAAAAATAAGACGTTTTTCATGTCAGGCAATGGCGGACGATTTGAAGCGTATGGAAAACACACCTCATAATTACTATAATTTTCACCCGGGTTCACACGTAAAACAGGGCGTTGACACAGGTATAGAATTTATTGCCAAACAGCTTAACGAGGTTCTTACGGCAGAACAGTCAACAATTGTCCTGCTTGAAACAATGGCGGGCAAAGGGTCTGAAGTCGGCAGGAACTTTGAGGAACTCTGTGCGATAATGGACAGAGTTGAACACAAGGAAAAGCTTGGTGTATGTTTTGATACCTGTCACGTATGGGACGGCGGTTATGATATAGTAAACAAGCTTGACGATGTTCTGGAGCAGTTCGACAAAATTATAGGTATTGAAAAAGTCAGGGCAATTCACCTTAATGACAGTATGAATCCGCTTGGCTCACATAAGGACAGGCACGCAAGAATAGGTGAGGGACATATAGGGGCTGACGCTCTTATTCGTGTGATAAACCGTCCCGAATTCAAGGGACTGCCCGTTATTCTTGAAACGCCGAATGAAATGGACGGTTATGCAAGAGAAATAAAATTCCTGCGTGAAAACTACAGTGAATAAAAAAGAGCGTACTTATATGTACGCTCAGATTTTAATCAGTCAATTGTAACGATTTCGCCGTAAAGTTCACAGGGAGCTCCTACAGCATTTGACTCGTCTGTGTCAATGTGCATAGCACGTGCATATTTTTCGGAAACACGGCATACAACGTCACCGAGAACAGCACTTCTTTCGGGAGTTTCAAGCTTCACCCATACAACCTGCTTGTCTGTCACGCCGAGTTCCTCAGCATCGGCAGGAGTGAGGTGAATGTGTCTCTTTGCAACGATAACACCTTCTGAAATTTCAACTTCACCGGCAGGACCTACGAGTTTACAAGTACCTGAGCCTGCAATGTCTCCTGATTCCTTTACGGGAGCAACGATGCCGATTGAGCGTGCATCAGTAGCGGAAAGTTCAACCTGAGTTTCAGGACGGACAGGACCGAGAATTGAAACTCCTGCGAGTTCTTTCTTAGAACCTACTACTGTAACTCTTTCCTCACAGGCAAACTGACCAGGCTGAGAGAGGTCTTTTTTCTTTGTGAGTTCGTAACCCTTTCCAAAAAGAATTTCAAGATGTTCCTGAGTAACGTGAACGTGTCTTGCAGATGTTTCAACGATAAATTTGTTTGACATTTTAAACATACCTCCATAATTTTATTGTCCGATTCACATCGGATATTCTAACTATATTTTACACCTTTTTGTAAAAAAGGTCAAGGGTTACAGGGTATTTTTTGTAAAAATCAGTGTTATATGACGCAAACAATATGGAAATAAAAAACTGCCTTGATAAAGACAGTTTTAAGAAGCGTCCCGAAGAGGAGTCGAACCTCCGGCCTGCTGCTTAGGAGGCAGCCGCTCTATCCTACTGAGCTATCGGGACATAACATATATATTATATCACATTAAAATCAGAATTTCAATAGTTTTGGAGATATTTTATTTTTTTATCAAATTGCTGACAAGATTGACATTTTTTCTCTTTCTGATATAATAGTATATAGAAAAGGAGTGGATAAAAAAATGGAGGAAACAGTAACATCTGCCATATCGGAAACGGTCACGTCTGCCGTATCTGAAACAGTAACGGCTACGGAACCCGTTGTCAATGCGGTTGAGACGATACAGGAGCAGGTAAGTAAGGCATCAAGTGTATTTTCAGGAATGGCACAGTATTTTGCGGGACTGCTTCCGTCGCTGATAACTGCAGTTATAGTACTGATTCTGGGCGTGCTTGTTTCAAGACTTATTTCACGTCTTACCGCAAAGGCAATGAAAAAGTCGAATATAAACGCTGCTGCGAGAAATTTTCTTGTATCACTGGTGAGAATACTTCTTTATGTGGTTGTTATAATCATGTCGCTTTCACTTCTGAATGTTCCGATGTCGTCGATAATAACGATTTTCGGTGCGGCCGGACTTGCCGTCAGCCTTGCATTGCAGAATTGTCTTTCAAATCTCTGCGGAGGGTTTATAATACTATTTTCCAAACCTTTTACCGCAGGTGATACTATCGAACTCGACGGAACTGTGGGAAAAGTTGAAACAATAAGCGTTCTCTATACCAAAATAAAAACGTTCGACGGAAAAACCGTATTTATTCCGAACGGTAAAATTTCAGACGCTAAAATAATCAATTATACAGAAAGTCCGACAAGGCGTATTGACCTTTCTTTTGACATAAGCTATTCTGCCGATTACGAAAAGGCACGGCTGATTATCCTTGATATACTTGAAAATGTCCCTTTTGTTATTGACGAACCTGCTCCGATTGTGAGAATGAGTATGCATAAGGACAGCTCTGTTACGGTTGATACTCTTGTATGGGTTAAAAATGAGGATTACAATTTGGTAAGATACAGTATAATCGAAAATGTAAAATCTGCATTTGACAGAGAGGGCGTTGAAATCCCTTTCAGCCAGCTTGATGTACATATAAAAAAATGACACGGAGGAATTATGGACAATAAGGGAGAAATCCGTTCGTACAAAAGAAAAAAAAGGGTATCAAGGGCAAAACTGCATTTCCGTCGTTTCTGTGCGGTTATGGTAATGTTGTTTCTTGTGTGGTGGTTCAATAATTATACACTGAAAATCACCCGTGTTGACCTTGTTTCAGACAAAATCACAAATCCTGTGCGGATTGCGGTGATAAGCGACTGTCATTCCACAAAGTACGGTATAAGCAACAGTACCATACTTCATAAAGTCGAAAAAGCAGAGCCTGATATAGTTCTTATGCTCGGTGATATGTACACGAGAAACAGTCCGTGGGATATTATTGAAATACCGATTGAACTGACAAAATCTATAGTTGACTTGGGTTATCCCGTGTATTTTGTTACCGGTGACCATGACACAGATAAAAAGTATATTGAGGCAATAGCGGAAACTGGTGCTAAGGTCATGAGTTATAATTCCGAAACGATAAACGTAAACGGTAATAATATACAGATTTTCGGAATAGACAATGTTTACTATTCGCCGACATTTGACCTGAAAACCGTTTTTACTCCCGATGAGAAATGTTACAGTATACTTATGGCACATATACCGAATTATGAAAAATTTGCGGATTTCGGTGCAAATCTGACAGTATGTGCGGACACTCACGGCGGAATGATTCAGCTTCCGTTTGGTCTTGGTCCTGTCGTTGATTCGTCAACTATGGAATGGTTTCCCGAAATACGTGGAAACCGCACGGTTTATGAC
>CAMWGS010000222.1 GCA_947173865.1 uncultured Ruminococcus sp. | reverse complement strand
TGTTAAGCATATATAATATTGGAATGGAGGAATTTATATGCCAAATTTTAAGTATGACGGTTTTACAGAAGTAGTAATGACATCACAAAAAGAGCCTTTAAGTGGTCAAAAGAATCGTTCAAGCGGTAACTATTTGTTTACAGGAGAAGCTTTTATTCCGTGCAGTAAAGTTAAATGGAGTTGTCCGTCAGGAATATCATTTAATGTTATGAAAGACCATAAGGCTGCAAAGGATGAAGTAATATTAACAGGCGTTTGTGACGGTGCTATTACAAAATTACCGACTGGAGAGGGAATATATATATCCAATCCTATTGGTGCTTTAGGAGAATTTGACATCCGAGTAACAAAATATGAATAATAAAAAAAGACTGATGTTTTAGCATCAGTCTTTTTTTATTTTTAGTCTGCCATATTTCAATACATCTTCATGAGTTCAGCCACGCATTCGCTCTCTGTTATCTTCCTATTAAATAAGTATTGTGAATCATCTTAAATCTTATTAATAAGAAATTATATTTGAATTATATGGTATTTTCACGTTATTTTTATGTTTTTTTTTTAATCACAAAGTGATATAATATAATTACAGTGAAAATAAATAATCTCTTTAAAGAAAAAAGATTAAAGGAGATGAATTTCCAATGTTTATTGAAATTATAAACGAATAAACAAATCTGCTAATATGGAAAAGAGGTAAAGTGTATGAATACAGAAAAAATTATTACAGATGAACTTAACGCTATTGAGAGGTACATCAAAGAAGCTAAAGCACAATATAATACACAGGGAACAACTCCCAACTCCATAGCTCCCGACTATCATGTTCTGTTCATTTTAATCCATAAACTCACGATGAATGGTACATCTTATGTAACTAACAGCGTTGACAATCAAATCTTTTATGAAGCCGTTGATAATTTTAAATCCTCTGTTGAAACGTTTACGTCACAGAATGTTCATATCGTACCTACAATAAAAACTATTGATGAGGTATCCATCACAGGTCGTACTTATTTGATTTATGAAGACATCTATTCATATCTTCAAAAATATAGTGCCGCCGGTCTGTACGATTCCGTGATAGTAGCCACTAAGGATTGTCCCACTGGTGGCGGAATGACAACTCTTGGTATGTTTGAATTTGAAAATATAATGTTCGGTTTCTCTCATTCAGTATTAGCTCAATCCGATACTGCAAAAGTAGGAAAAGGACATTCATGCAACTATCCTTATCTTCTTACAACAAATATTTTCATTCATGAATGGCTGCATCAACTTGAAGGATACACAAACCATATAGCTACAGTCTTTCCTGTTATTGATTCACCTAACAACACAAGCTATGAATGGAACAAAATCTACTTTAACAATACTACTAAATATCCGTATATGATAGATGATCAGCGTGAGATTACTGGTTTTTACAGAGCTGTTCTCTCTGCTGAAGTTAAATATTCAGACAGTAACACTACTCGTAAAATAGGAGTATTTCCGCTGTTCTGGAAAGTAACTCCAAGAAAAATAGTTATAGGCAGATACCTTGTAAGAAACTCAAGCGGAAGTTACTACTACAATAGTAATGGAACTGTTAAACAAACAACTTCACTTGTGAATAATATGACATTTGTTTGGAATATATATTACTCTTTCAGCAATAACAAACTGAAAATAACATGTTTCACCGATAAAAACGCAACCATAACAGCTCAGCTTGCCAGTCTGAAATGCACAAGAGTCGGTCCGTATGATGAAGGAAAATACATTTTAGTAAATGTAACACTTGATGAAAAATTACTCAGCTACGATGAGAATTATGCTTTAAAGATGCTTGCCTATGAAACAAATGACAGGCAGACATTCAATGCCGAATCTTTTTCAGAGCTATATTATTCTCTCAGAACTCATCAGAACTCTGCAAAATACCTGGATTTAAACAACAACAATAATACTGAAGGAAATACAGTTGCTCTTGGTGTCTGGACAGGCTATGCATCAGCACTTACCTGGCAATTCAGATTTGAGGATGATATTTATAAAATCATGCCCCTTGCCAGTCCGACACGTTCCTTGTCATATTACAGCTCTAAGCTACATATTACTTCACAATCCAATCTACAGAACTGGAGACCTGAGTTAGTCGCTAATGGTAAATATGTTTTTCCTGTAAGCTATAAAATCAAAGATGTTAACAGTGGAAAATATTTATCATATTCAGGTAGTACTTTGAAACTTACATCATCTCCTACTATCTGGAATATGTCGGAAAGTACTGATAATTATTACTATATCTACACTAGCTCCGGTTCAACAAAAAACTATATGGATGTCAGCAACGCAAGTAATACCGAAGGAAATACTATAGGAACAATGCCTTATCTTACAGGTTATACAAATGCTCAGACATGGAAGTTCATGCTGCAAACAGATGACTCTGTTATTATTGTTCCCCGTTTATCTCTTACAAGGGGAATGAAAAGTACTACAACCAATACAGTACTTTCTTCAACACCTACATATTTTCGATTAGAAAAAGTTTAAAAATACTTATACGTAAAATGATATTAAATCATCAATAAATAAAAAACTCCTGAAAATAAATTCAGGAGTTTTTTTATTATTTTGTAAGTTTCTGATACATATTCATCAGTTCAGCTACACATTCGCTCTCTGTTATAGTCTTGTTGAAGCCGTAAGCGTTCATCACAGCGAAGTCGTTAGCCTGATGAGCCTTACGGAGTTCAAGAGGCATTGTGAGTTCGTCATATAAGTCAGCAAGGGAGCAGTCAGGGTATAACGCCCTTGCATTCAGGATAGCTTGTGCAGTGTGTTCTATGCGTTCTCTCTGCTCTGGTGTAGGATTGCACCAAGGAAAGTTATTATATACCATAGAGCCACTATATCTGTATCGCATTTCAAGTCGTCCGCAGATTGCACGCATCCACGCATTATGTACATTAGACATAAGCACACCGAACATATAGAGGTTTGCTCCGCAGATAATAGCACAGGCATCACTTGCGATTTTATCAGGTGTCATAAATCCGATTGGTATATATCGCCTTTTTTCCGAGGAATGACGTGGAATTATCATATAATTTTCATCTGTCTGAGGAGAAGAAAAGAATAAATAAGGCTTTTCGGCAAATTTCCTTGTCGGTTCTGCTGTACTGTTTTCACGCATTTCTTTGATAGCCGTTAATCGCCTTTGGATTTCTTTATTATGACGATATACAGAGGGAGAAATATTTTTCAGCCATAAGCAGTATCTTACTTCATTATTATTCAAAAAGTCTTTTGCACCTATATATCGCCTGATGCAACATTCTATATTTTTATCATTTTTAATCAGTTCTTCACGTTCCTGCTCCGATAAAATGAAATTTCCGCCGTCTGTCGGCTGATTACCCTTTGTCATCTTAGGAACTGCACAAATCGGCTTGCTTCTGCTTGTTATAAATACATCAGGTGCATCAATTAAATAAGCATTGATATTTTTTACAAGTTGAAAATTCTCTGAATTATACAATTTTTTTAGGCTGTTATTGTTCATAGTGCTGAAACCAATAATAACACAATGAACGTGTGCTTTCAGATTTGCTTCACTATCCCAACGGAATGTCCTGTATGCAAAGTCAATATGAATATTGTATCGTTCAAACAGTGTTCCCCATAATGGGGCAACTTGTTCACCCTGAGTAATGCTATTAGTTGATACCAGTGCTATTTTGATATTAGTATCTTTTATTAAATCACAAGCCTTGAAATACCATGCTCCCACATAGTCAATACTATTTGACAGCTTTATTTTACCGAAAATCTCCACAGATTCCTTTTTCTGCTCATTAGTCATCATTGAAGCACCTATAAAAGGCGGATTTCCCATAATATAGGACAATTCTTTCTTCGGCACAACACTTTCCCAGTCAA
>CAMWGS010000221.1 GCA_947173865.1 uncultured Ruminococcus sp. | reverse complement strand
ACCCCCAACCTTTATATTCGGATTTTGTGATTTAAGATAATTTCCCGTACCCGAAATAGTTCCGCCGGTTCCTACATTTGCAACTAAAATATCAACTTTTCCGTCAGTATCCTGCCATATTTCAGGTCCTGTCGTTCTGAAATGTATATCAGGATTCGCATGATTTCTTGTCTGGTCTGCAAACCATATATTTTTTTCACCACTTACAGCTTTTTCAAGTGCCTTTACGCACTCTACAAAATCAGCACCGTATTTTTCTATACTTTCAACAATTTCCGGAACTTCGGAAAGCTTTACTGTTTCACCTCCCAATGCATGAATAACCTGAAATCTTTCCTGACTTACCTGGTCTTGTATGTATACACGGAATTTATAGCCTTTTGCCGCTGCAATTGCTGCAAGTCCGATACCTGTATTACCGCTTGTAAGTTCTATAATTGTATCGCCCTTTTTCAGTTCTCCCGAACGCTCGGCATCTTCAACCATAGCAAGTGCAATTCTGTCCTTTATGCTCTGATTAGGATTGAAGTATTCCAGCTTAACAAGAATTTTTGTCTTTAAATCATGTTTTTTTTCGTAATTTTTCAGTTCAAGAAGCGGAGTCCTGCCGACAAGTTCCGCAATAGATTCATAAACATTTGCCATAATTTCCACTCCTTAAATATGATAATCGTCTGCTGAATCCATAAGACCAAATTCAAGAAGAATTTCTTCAAGTCTTTCCTGTGTCATTGGTGTCGGAATATCAAATTTTGTGTTGTTGATAACTGCCTCAGCAAGATTTCTGTATTCCTGTGCCTGATTGGAATCGGGCTTGTATTCGATTACCGTTTTCTTGTTTATCTCTGCACGCTGAACAATATTGTCACGAGGTACAAAATAAAGAAGCTGAGTGCCGAGTTCCTTTGAAAATGCACGGAGCAAATCAAGTTCTCTGTCAACATTTCTGCTGTTACAGATGATACCGCCAAGTCTTACTCCGCCTGTTTTTGCGTAACGCTTGATACCCTTTGCAATATTATTAGCCGCATAAAGTGCCATCATTTCACCGCTTGCAACTATGTAGATTTCCTTTGCCTTGCCTTCACGGATAGGCATTGCAAAACCTCCACAGACTACATCTCCAAGTACATCATAGAAAACGTAATCAAGGTCATCTGTATACGCTCCGAGATTTTCAAGCATATTGATAGAAGTGATAATTCCTCGTCCCGCACAGCCTACACCTGGTTCAGGTCCGCCCGACTCTACGCATCTTGTACCACCGTAACCCTCACGCATGATTCTGTCAAGCTCGATATCCTCGCCCTCGTCCCTGATAGTATCAAGTACAGTTTTCTGTGCAAGTCCGCCGAGAAGAAGTCTTGTTGAGTCGGCCTTAGGGTCACAGCCTACAACCATTACTTTTTTACCGTGTTCACAAAGACCTGCTGTAAGATTCTGAGTAGTGGTAGACTTACCAATACCACCTTTTCCGTAAATTGCAATTTGTCTGATTTCCGACATTGTGTTTAATTCCTTTCAAATAAGTTTTGTACCTGCTCAAATGAGATTACTTTTCTGACAGAATCCTCTATTATATCAGGTAATTCCACAGGAGTTATTCCAAGTTGTTCCGCACGCATTGATGCACCAATTCCTATTTTGCTGACAAGAAGATATTTACAGTCCCGAATCTTTTCCAAATTCTCCGTCAACTTTCCGCTGTCATGATTTCCGAAACTACAAACCGGCTCTACGTTACGTATCTCAAGAAACCTGTAACTTCCGTCGCCATCCACTTTGTAAATCAAAAATTTGTCTGCATGACCGAAATGCTGATTAACTACAATTCCGTCTGACGATGCGACAGCTATTCTGTATGAATTATCCATGGGAAAATGTTTCCTTTATGTTTAATCTTCTCTGATATATCTGGTCACTGAATTCTGATTTTCCGGGAACTCCGACAGCATCGGCACGACAATGCTGACAGTGACGGAAAACATCAATATATTTTGAAGCTTTTGTTCTTGCCTCGTCTATCTGCAAACAGGTGGGGATTTTACAGTCAGCAAGTTCAAACTTCGGTATAAGCGGAATAATATTATAAATGCTTGCACCGGTTTTGCTTACCGTTTTTGCAATTTCTTCAATATGGTCTCCGTTTATCTCAGGAACAAGAACCGTATTTACTTTCACAGTAATTCCTGCTGAAGAAACTTTTTTTATTCCCTTCAACTGATTTTCAATAAGTATTTCAGAACCTTCAATACCTTCATATTTCTTGCCGTGATAAATAATATACTTGTTAAGTTTCGCTTCAATTTCTGGATTTACGGCATTTACAGTGACAGTAAGCGAATCTATTCCGATTTCAATAATTTCATCTGCCTTTTCATAAAGCAAAAGTCCGTTTGTACTCATACACTTTATAAGCTGAGGAAACTTTTCTTTAATCCTTTTGAAAGTTTCCAGTGCATAATCAGATGCAAGTGTATCTCCCGGACCTGCAATACCTGCAACTTTAATCTCCGGACAAACTTTTAACGCCCTTTCCAGTATATCGGTGCTTTCCACAGGTGTAATAACTTTAGAAGTAACACCGGGTCTGTTTTCAGTATCGTTGATTACCCTGTCACAGAACCGACAGGCTATATTACAACACGGACTTACAGGAAGATGTATTCTTCCTACATTGTTTTTATGTCCGCCGAAACATGGGTGTGAATTCTGCAAATCCTTGTATGTATTACTCAAACTACCACTTCTTTCATAAAAGGTATTACAAGCATAATAAGCTGAACAAAACCTCTGGTCTTTCCGGTCAGTCTTTTAATCTGTACTTTTCTATTTTATCAATCTGAACTATTTTCCGTCATGCACAATGAGTGTGATATTTCCGTATTTCATAGTACTAAGAATCTTTTCAAGCATCTCTAAATACGAGGATTCTGAAATTTTATTTTTCACACTCATTCGTATTCACCACTTTCCAAAAATATTTATCAGTTATTGCTGAACAGTGCTGTTGAAAGATATCTGTCGCCTGAATCAGGCAGAAGAACTACAATAGTCTTACCTGCATTTTCAGGTCTCTTTGCAAGAACAGATGCTGCTTTCAAAGCTGCACCCGATGAGATACCTACCAGAATACCTTCACTTACCGCAAAGGCTTTTCCTTCTGCAAAAGCGTCATCATTTTCTATTGCAATAACTTCATCATAAATTTCCGTATTCAGTGTGTCAGGGACAAAGCCTGCTCCTATTCCCTGAATTTTGTGTGCACCTGCTGTACCTTTTGAAAGTACAGGAGATGTTGCAGGCTCTACAGCTACGATTTTGATGTTCGGATTTTTAGATTTCAGATACTCGCCAACACCTGTTATCGTACCTCCTGTACCTATACCTGCAACGAAAATATCCACCTTTCCGTCTGTCTGTTCCCAAATCTCCGGACCTGTTGTCGCCTTATGTGCCGCAGGATTTGCAGGGTTTACAAACTGTCCGAGAATAACCGCACCATCTATTTCCTTTGTCAGCTCCTCTGCCTTTGCAATAGCACCTTTCATTCCCTTTGCACCCTCAGTAAGTACAAGTTCTGCACCATAAGCTTTGAGGAGATTTCTTCTTTCCACACTCATGGTATCAGGAAGTGTAAGAATAGCTCTGTAACCTTTAGCCGCCGCAACTGCTGCAAGCCCGATTCCTGTGTTACCGCTGGTAGGCTCAATGATTGTTGCACCCTCTTTCAGAATACCTTTCTTTTCAGCGTCCTCAATCATTGCGAGTGCGATTCTGTCCTTTACAGAACCTGCGGGATTCAGATATTCAAGTTTTGCAAGAATTGTAGCATTTGTCACACCAGCTTTTTTTGAGTAACCGTTAAGTTTCAGTATCGGTGTGCTTCCTATAAGTTCCAACGCACTTTCTTTGATTTTACTCATAATAATTACC
>CAMWGS010000220.1 GCA_947173865.1 uncultured Ruminococcus sp. | reverse complement strand
AAACTGTTCATGGTGATATTATCAGAATCCACAGCAGCGGAATTATTACCCGTTCCGAATTTGAGGGAAAAGAAGATTTCAGATATACTTCTTTCATGAGATATTATGATGACTGTGAGGACAATTATTACACACAGCATGAACAGCTACTCCTGGAGATGTGCAATTGTTACGGAGTTGATGAAGATGATGTTATGCTTCTTCCTGATTTTGGATATACAGCTGATGAAATTGAGGATATGTTAATGGACTGCGACCTGCTCCACTCGACAATACAGAGCATAAAATGTCAGGATTACTATGATGATTTCCTTATGGAAGTGTAAGCAGTAAAATTCAACGGCATAATCTGAAAATTAAAAAATAATACCGCTCAACATATAAATAAAAAAATATATGAAAGGCGGTATTTTTTTATGAATTTACCAAAATTTAATTTCAATGAGGAACTTCCTCTCGTGATGACGGCAAAGGATATTGCAGGCTATCTCAATATCTCCCTGACATCAGGCTACAATCTTATGAACTCAAAAGGATTTCCAGTCCTGAAACTCGGCAAACAGTTACGTGTAACCCGTGATAATTTTCTGGACTGGCTCAACAACACAAATGAGGTGATTTACAGATGAAAAAAGGTAATAACGAAGGTTCAATCCGCAGACGTTCCAACGGCACATGGGAGGGTCGTTATTCGGACGGTCGTGACGACAAAGGCAGGCAGATTCAGCGTTCCGTCTACGGTAAAACACGTAAGGAAGTCGCTGAAAAACTCAACGCCGTACTTCATAATAAACAAACAGGTGCTTATGTTACCCCGAACAGACTTCTGCTGAAAGACTGGCTCATTCAGTGGCTCCAGAACTATGCATCCGTAAGCATCAGACCCTCCACATACATAAGCTACGAGGGATATGTCCACAATCACATTATCCTGATATTAGGCGATATTCCGATACAACAGGTTACTCCTGCCGTGATTCAGAACTTCTACAATCAGAAGTTTGAAAACGGAAGGACTGACGGAAAAGGCGGTCTTTCGGCAAAGACAATCCGCAACCTCCACAATATGTTTCATCAGGCAATGGAGCAGGCTTGTATCAATGGTATAATTATAAATAATCCTACTCACGGAACAGTAATTCCACGTCAGGAAAAACGTGAAATGCGTGTACTTTCTGTTGACGAACAGGCAAAACTTTTAAGTATTATACATACCCACAGACTCGGATTTGCAATATTATTCGACCTCGCCACAGGACTGCGTATCGGCGAACTTTGTGCATTACGCTGGACCGATGTGAATTTCAACAAGGGTACTATAAAAATAAGCAGAACATTACAGCGTATCAAGAAAAATATGAATGAGCTTGAAGAAATCGATGATGATAACGAAGATACCTGCTCCACTACCCTTATTGAAGGTAATGTAAAAACTCCAAAAGGATACAGAGAAATCCCAGTTCCACAAAATGTCTGGACTAAATTCCTTGAACACAAGGAACGTCAGCAGCAGGAATATATGTCTTTAGGTGTTCCTATTATGCCAAATGGATTCGTATTTTCAATGCCGTTCGGTACCTGTGTTGAACCTCATACAATGCGTGATGCTCTGAATTATCTGCTTAAAATTGCAGAAATAGAACATGCAAATTTCCATGCTCTCCGTCATACTTTTGCAACAAGAGCTATTGAAAACGGTGTGAACATCAAAGCTCTCAGCGACATTTTAGGTCACGCTACTGTGCAGATAACAATGGATTTGTATTGTCATTCCTCACTTGACCTTATGCGTGACAGCATGAATAAAATCGCAGGACTTTTTTAAAAATATAGGCAGGGCTTTACAGCTCTGCCTATTATTTTTCAAACCAGTTTTTATTTTTTAGGATTTACTGTATAATAGCTGTCGTTCCGAATTTTATTTTCTCCTTTTTAAAAAAACAGTCAATTTGAAGATACACCGTCGTTTTCCTTAATAACGCTCCAAGTTTTTTCGTTAGCTTCAAAAGAGTATTCCAAACCAAGTTCTTTAAACAACTTTGAAATGGAATTGTCATTCATCCTGCTGTCACGCTTATCAGCAGGAAAATAATCGTACTTATTGCATATCTTCTTTACCTCGACCGCAAAGGTATCTCTTAAAGTCTGCGTAAGCTGTGAGCCAGCATAGCTTTCTAAAAATTCAACCAGTTCTTTCTTCAAAAGAGTATTCCTGTCGCTTCCACATATATGTTTAAGTTCATCAAAGTTAGATAACCCGAAAATTTTAAAAATGGTTTCTGCAAAAATGTTTTCGTCTTTATTTTTTTCATACTGTTCTTTCAAGTAATTATAATATTCAAGGAGATTTTTAAGTTTCTCCCCGTAAAGTGTATTTGATGATATCTTACTGTCATTCACATACCATAAATTCATATCTGAATCATTTGTAAGATGTTTCAGATAATCAATACCTGTTCTATCAATTTTGCCAAGTTCTTTAATAGTCTCATTTATACGATTAATTGTAAAACTTATATCTTTTAAAGATAACAAACGGATATATACATCGATTTTTTGTAAATTATTTGCCTGACGGTCTATTCTTTTTCTGCCAATCATCTGGGTTATCTCAACAGGGTCGGACTGGTCTATTATCAACGTTTTTACATTTGAATCCTTAATGTTTATACCATTATCCAATAATGAAGTGGTTATCAAAATATCGCTTGAAAATTTTTCTTCCAACGATATTTTCCTCAACTCTTTTTTGGCTTCTTCACTCAGTCTCTCACCTGTTGAATCCGAAAATAAAAAAACACTGTTTTTAAATTTACCGTTTAAACTCTCGCCATGCTCATTACTTTTTACAAAGTACATAACCTTGTTATCAGACGAAGCACTGTTCAAAACTTCATCGATATCCTTACTGCTTTTATAAAAGTGAAACTGTATATTGCTGTAATCCGATTCAAGCGTATATATTTTTTTCAATGTTGGATAAACTGTATAACCGTCCCCTATAGGAGCTTGTACACAGGCAAATTCATCACCTATAAAAATTGAACCATTATTTAAACATTTCGTTCCTAGTTCATAAGCATTATCTCTTATCAAAGGAAAAATATCAGACGTTGTTCCAGTCATATACAGTCGTATTGAATTTTTACCAAACTGATTCAATAAACCGTCAAGAAAATAGTTCACATCACGGTTGAAAGATGCATCCTGCGTAAGAAAATGAATCTCGTCTGCAACAATAACAACTTTCTTATCATCGAACAGATTTTCTCTGAATTTCTTATTATCACGATAAGTACATCATAACTTCTGATAAGTAGTAAGATAAATACCATTCTCATTTTCGGGTATTACACCGCTTTCAATCAGAGGCAAAATATCGCTGACTTCCATATTCCAATAATCTTTTACATAGTTCAATACCTGTTTTTTTAAATTGGTACGATTACATATATAGATAAAACTGTACCCTTTTTTCCTGAAATGTTCAAGCAATACCTTAAAACAAAAGTATGTCTTTCCAGTCGCAGGCGGCGATGCTATAAAATATGAATATCCTGTATGCCAATTTTCATAATCATCTCCCACAACATCAGCAATATACTGTCTGCTGTTTCCGACTTTTTCAGGTATGAACTTTCTGCAAGCTTCTAAAGGATATTCACCATATTCATCTTTTAATGTTGAAAGATACGGTGTAAACATACTTTCATATAGATTTCTGTACTTATCACACTTTAAAACTTTGACATTCATTTAAAGCACACTCCTTGATAGTATGTTTTTTACCATATATTTATTATATGGTATTTTAATTATACCATATTTTTCAAATTATTGCAAGTGATTTGTAAATCTTATAATGATTTAAAATTTTAATCATTATAAGATGATATAAATATTCTTGCATTATTATAGATTTTATGATATACTGTATATAAC
>CAMWGS010000219.1 GCA_947173865.1 uncultured Ruminococcus sp. | reverse complement strand
TTTTCAATCAAATCGCTCATAAAAAATACCTCCTTTCGAATTATAACTTATTTTAACATATTTTTACAGAAAAAGCAAGTCATTTTCAGAAAACTTTACCATAAATATTCTTTATCAATATGCAGACTATATTTGCAGGAGATGATAATATGGATAAAAAGAACGAAATACCCGTTCCCGACCCTTTTGCAAAGGAATATGAATACTTTTTCCCGTCTGCCTCATGGGACGAAATGACGGGTCTGATACCTGTTTCAATGGACGACGAATCAGAAATAAATTCATACAACAATATTTTTCCCTATCTGCCTGACGATGAAATAACAGAATAACCCAAAGACACTCTTTTTTCAGAGTGTCTTTTTTTGTACAATCTCCGTACCGTGAAAAATTATTTTATTGTTGATAACCGCCAAAAAAAACGAATTTCACTTTATTTTCAGATTATGCAGTGATATAATATAATACAGAATATCAAACAGGGGGAATTTCATGATTATTAAAAAGTTTACAGGTCATCTTACAACTATCATTCACCACCGACATAAAGTAATGATTCACTGCTTCAAAGCAGGAATATTCCGCCACGGTCTTACCCACGACCTTTCAAAATTCTCTCCGACGGAGTTTATACCTGGTGTGATATATTTTCAGGGTGACCGCAGTCCGAACGAGCGTGAGCGTGAAGTTGACGGCTACTCAAAGGCATGGCTTCACCATAAGGGAAGAAACCGTCACCATTTTGAGTACTGGACAGATTATAGTCCCATAACACGTCGCCTTGAACCTGTACCAATGCCCGACGAATATATTATTGAAATGTTCTGTGACCGTCTGGCTGCCTCAAAGATTTACAACAAGGAAAAATACAACGATTCATGTCCGCTTGAGTATTTCATGAGAGGTAAAAAAAGCCGTCTGATTGAGAAAAGAACGTCTGATAAAATAGAATTTCTGCTCAGAATGCTGAAAGAAAAAGGTGAGGACTACACTTTCCGCTACATAAGACGACTTGTCAGAAAAAAGAATCTAAAATAAAAAAGACGCATATTGCGTCTTTTTTGTTATTCAAGATACGGTTTAAGATATTTTCCCGTGTAGGAATCTTCACACTGGGCGACTTCTTCGGGCGTTCCCTGAGTTACAATAGTACCACCCTTGTCTCCGCCCTCTCGTCCGAGGTCTATAATGTGATCGGCAACCTTTATCACGTTCAGATTATGCTCAATTACAAGAACCGTATTCCCCTGCTCCGTGAGTTTCTGCAGAACGTCTATAAGCATATGGACATCAGCGGTATGGAGTCCAGTTGTAGGCTCATCAAGAATATAGATTGTTTTTCCTGTTGAACGCTTTGAAAGCTCTGTTGAAAGTTTCACACGCTGTGCCTCACCGCCTGACAAAGTAGTTGCGGACTGTCCTATTTTTATATATCCGAGACCGACTTCCTGCAAAGTTTTTAGTTTACGTGATATTTTCGGAATATGTTCAAAAAACTCCGTTCCCTCATCAACGGTCATTTCAAGAACGTCATAAATTGACTTGCCCTTGTACTTCACGTCCAGTGTCTCACGATTATAGCGTTTTCCTTTGCAGACCTCACATGGAACATATACGTCAGGTAAAAAGTGCATTTCAATTTTTATAATTCCGTCACCTTCACAGGCTTCACAACGTCCGCCTTTTACATTAAATGAAAAACGTCCGCTGTTATAACCACGTGCCTTAGCGTCGGCAGTCTTTGCGAAAAGTTCACGTATATCGGTAAATACACCTGTATACGTAGCAGGGTTGGAGCGTGGAGTTCTTCCTATGGGTGACTGGTCAATACATATTACCTTGTCAAGATGTTCAAGTCCTTCCATACTTCCGAAACTTCCGCTTCTTGTTTTCGCACGGTTCAGTTTTGAGGCAAGATGCTTGTAAATTATCTCATTAACAAGCGAGGACTTTCCCGAACCCGATACGCCTGTAACACATATCAGCTCCCCGAGAGGAATTTTTACATTCAGATTTTTAAGATTATGTTCACAAGCACCTTTCACTGTAAGAAAATGTCCGTTGCCCTCACGACGTTTTTCAGGTACTTCTATTTTCCTTTTACCGCTTAAATACTGTCCTGTTACCGATTCCTCACATTCAAGCAGACCTTTCACGTCTCCTGCATAAACAACTTCACCGCCGTTTACACCTGCTCCTTTTCCTATGTCCACGACATAATCCGCCGCAAGTATTGTGTCGTCGTCATGCTCAACAACAATAAGTGTATTACCCAAATCACGCAGTCTTTTAAGAGTGGCAATAAGTTTGTCGTTGTCACGCTGATGCAGTCCAATGCTTGGCTCATCAAGAATATAAAGCACACCGACAAGTGAAGAACCTATCTGCGTGGCAAGACGTATACGCTGACTTTCACCGCCCGAAAGAGTTCCCGAAGAACGTGAAAGACTTAAATAATCAAGTCCGACGCTTTTCAGAAATCCAAGACGTTCCTTTATTTCCTTTATAATTCTTCCGCCTATAAGCATATCATGTTCCGAAAGTTCAAGACTATCAAAAAATTCAAGACCGTCATCCACCGACAAATCAGTAATACTGCTTATATTCATGTCACCGACCGTTACAGCAAGATATTCAGGTTTAAGACGTTTTCCGTGACATTCCGGACACTCAATTTCACTCATATAATTTTCAAGTTCAGCCTTTGAAGATTCACTTGCTGTTTCCTTATAACGTCTCTCAAGATTATTTATAACACCCTCAAAAGCATAATTATAAGTTCCTCCGCCGATTGACTCGGGACGTGCAATCTCAATTTTTTCACCTTTAGTACCGTACAGAAAAATATCAAGCTGATTCTTTTTCAGATTCTTTACAGGAACGTCAAGCGGTATATTATATTTTTCTGAAATTGCTCTGTAATACATCATAGCAATTGAATTTTCGTCAAGACTGTTCCAGCCGTGTGCCTTTATTGCTCCCTCCATAATACTAAAGTCTTTATTTGGTACAACAACATCAGGGTCAATATGCCTGAACATTCCAAGACCCATACACTTCGGACAAGCTCCCACAGGATTATTGAACGAAAACATTACAGGTTCAAGCTCACCTATGCTTATATTATGCTCGGGACAAGCATAATTCTGTGAAAAAAGCATTTCCTCACCGTCGATAATATCGGCAATTGCAAGACCACCCGTAATACCGAAAACCGTTTCAAGACTGTCTGCAATACGTGATTCTATACCGTCCTTTATCACAAGACGGTCAACCACTATTTCAATATTATGCTTCCTGTTTTTTTCAGGCTTTATTTCTTCGTTAAGGTCATAAATTATTCCGTCAACCCTTACACGTACAAAACCGCTTTTCCGTGCGTTTTCAAACTCTTTCTGAAACTGTCCCTTTCTGTTTCTTGCAATCGGTGCAAGCAACTGTAATTTAGTACCTTTCGGAAGTTTCATAACAGTATCAACTATCTGGTCAACACTCTGCTGTGAAATTTCCCTGTTGCATATCGGACAGTGCGGAACTCCTACTCTTGCGTAGAGAAGTCTTAAATAGTCGTATATTTCGGTTACTGTTCCGACGGTGGAACGGGGATTTTTTGAAGTGGTTTTCTGGTCAATTGATATTGCAGGCGAAAGACCTTCAATGCTGTCAACATCAGGTTTTTCCATTTGTCCGAGAAACATTCTTGCATATGACGAAAGACTTTCTACATAACGTCTTTGTCCGTCTGCATAAATCGTATCAAATGCAAGCGACGATTTTCCTGAACCTGAAAGACCTGTCATGACAATAAGCTTGTCTCTCGGAAGTTCAAGGTCAATATTCTTGAGGTTGTTTGCCCTCGCACCTTTTATAATAATTTTGTCAGTCATTTATAACGTCCTCCTCTTTTATCATATCCCTTACTTCCATAAGACAAAAACCAAGCAGATTCTCACCATGCC
>CAMWGS010000218.1 GCA_947173865.1 uncultured Ruminococcus sp. | reverse complement strand
ACGCTCCAACGGTACATGGGAGGGACGTTATTCAGACGGTCGGGACGACAACGGCAGACAGATTCAGCGTTCCGTCTATGGCACAACACGTAAGGAAGTTGCTGAAAAACTTAACGCCGTACTCCATAACAAGCAGACAGGCTCCTATGTTACTCCGAACAGACTTCTGCTTAAAGACTGGCTTATACAGTGGCTTCAGAACTATGCTTCTGTAAGTATAAGACCGTCCACCTACATAAGCTACGAGGGATATGTTCATAACCATACTATCCCGATATTAGGCGATATTCCGATACAACAAGTTACTCCTGCCGTAATTCAGAACTTCTACAATCAGAAATTTGAAAACGGCAGAACTGACGGAAAAGGCGGTCTTTCGGCAAAGACAATACGCAACCTCCACAATATGTTTCATCAAGCTATGGAGCAGGCTTGTATCAACGGAATAATCATAAACAATCCGACTCACGGAACAGTAATTCCACGTCAAGAAAAACGCGAAATGCGTGTGCTTTCCATTGATGAGCAGGCAAAACTTTTAAGTATTATACATACCCACAGACTCGGATTTGCAATATTATTCAACCTCGCCACAGGACTGCGTATCGACGAACTTTGTGCATTACGCTGGACTGATGTGAATTTCAACAGGTGTACTATCAAAATAAGCCGTACTCTCCAGCGTATCAAGAAAAATCTGAACGAGCTTGAAGAAATCGACGAGGACGATGAAGATACCTGCTCCACTACTCTCATTGAGGGAAATGTCAAAACTCCAAAAGGTTACAGGGAAATTCCAGTACCGCAGAATGTCTGGATAAAACTGCTTGAACATAAGGAACGTCAGCAGCAGGAATATATGTCTCTTGGAGTTCCGATTATACCTAATGGATTTGTATTCTCAATGCCGTTCGGTACCTGTGTTGAACCTCATACAATGCGTGATGCTCTGAATTATCTGCTTGCGGTAGCTGAAATTGAACACGCAAATTTCCACGCACTACGCCACACTTTCGCAACAAGAGCTATCGAAAATGGTGTGAATATCAAGGCTCTCAGCGACATCTTAGGTCATGCAACTGTACAAATAACAATGGATTTATACTGCCACTCCTCGCTCGACCTTATGCGTGACAGCATGAACAAAATTGCTGGACTTTTCTAAAAATATGGGCGGAGCGTAACTGCTCCGCCTTTATTTTTCCTGAAATAACGGAGCAAGTTTTATATCCGTATTTTCTATTATTTTTTCGATTTCTGCCTCGTTGTCAAGGTGCATAAGATAAACATTCACACCATTTTCAGCAAGAATTACAAGTTCGGGAAGTATGTCATTTATGTGCAGATGAACTCCACTTTTATAATATGAAGCCTCTGTATACAGATAATCACCATTTTTCAACAGCAGAAGAAACGGTGCAAGAACTTCTGTATCTCCAGTATACACAACATTCTTTCCATTGATTTTCAGTAGATAGCCAAAACATCTTCCGTTCAGCATTTCAGCGTGATGTGTGGAAATCGACGAAATAAGCCATTCTTCATTAAGTTCATCAGCAGTTGTGATATTGAACCACTTTTTTTCACAGCCCTCTATATTTCTGAGAAGCATATTCAAATCATTTTCCACCTGCTCCAACGGTGCAACAACAGTAATTTTTTTTATTCAGTGCAAACCACGTATACTGCAACATTGTACCAATTCCACCACTGTGGTCTACATGAGTATGAGTTATAAGAATAAATATATTCTCAAATATTGGAATATTTTCCGTTTTCTTGACTTTCTGAAAAGTCGTTGCAGGGCAGTCAATAAGAATCAGGTCTTTGCCATAAGTAAAAAATGCAGAGTTATGCTCATCAGCAAAAGCAGAACCACGTCCAAAAATTTCAACATATTATCAGCTCATTTTTTTAAAATAAATATCAGGAAGTATTACCGCAGATTCATCAGTATCATCTTTTCCTTTCCATGCACAAATGAATCTGATTTTTGCATCATAAGGATAATATCCTTCTGATATAATTTTCTTAATTCTTTCATTGCAAGCTGATGAAAACTGCAATACAGGAAATGCTTTATTTTGTGACTCAAAATAAAGTTTATTGCCTCTAATGCTCAAATGCAATCCACTATAAAGTTTCAGTATTAACTGCTTTTTATCCTTGAAGTAATCAAGAAATACATCTTTATGAGACAACTGTAATATCAGTTCATCTGGATTAGGATAGAAGATATAATTATTTTCAAAACACGTTGACATTTCGGAATACTTGTCGAATTTTTGACCTGAATAATGAATATGAAGCAATTTTTTAGCACGTGTAATTCCTACATAAATTTTTCTTTTAGCCTCATCATTATCAATAGGAACATTATTCAACAGCATAAAAACATTGTCAAATTCCCTGCCTTTTGATTTGTGCATAGTTGAAACGGTAATAATCCCCTGTTCACTTTTACAAAAATCTTCAAGTTTGGATTCATGCAGAAATATCAGTAAATCAGTGCGATATATTTTAGTATTTGTCTGTCTGAATGTATTCAATATATCAAGCAAATCAGGCAAAAACTCACTTTTTGAATACCTTTCTTTTAATTGTTCAACCGCTTTATCCCATTGTTTATCACTTATAACAGGTAATGCATTATCTGTTTCAAGTTTTTTTATAAAAAATCTTATTTCTGCAATATTATACATATCGAAGTCGTCATTGGACTGAATAAGCTTTGATGGAATTTTTTTCTGTTTCAGCAATCCTAAAACAGTTAAAGCCTCCTGATTGGTGTTTGTAAGAACACAAGTTGTACCCGTAATTGATGATGAAATAATATCATTAACAATAGGAATTTCCATATTACAACTGCTGTGCCTTATAATTTTAACCTCGCCGTTGTTTTCTGAAACAGGATTTATATTTTCGGTTTTCATTCTCTGAGAAATATCACTTGCAAATCTGTTTGCAAAATTAACAACACTGCGACAACTTCTGTAATTATCAATAAGTGAATATTGTACAGCATTATGGTCTGTTATAAACGACCTAAGATACTTTGAATCTGAGCCTCTAAACTGATAAATATTCTGGTCATCATCGCCGACAGCAATAATACGCATATCGTCATTTCTTGCCATTAAAGCTTTAACAAGGTTAAATTCATTTTTGTCCATATCCTGAGCTTCATCAATTACAAGAACAGTTTTTGTTATTCTGCCAAGGTCAACATCGCCATTTTGAATCAGTTCCGCAGCATCTCTTACAATATTTTCAGAATCCTGTAAATTTCCGATTTTTCCAATTAAATCAAAACAATATGAATGAAACGTTTTTATTTCAATAAAATGTGCTGCATTACCAATAAGTTCACGTAAACGCTGTTTAAATTCAATTGCAGCAGCTCTTGAAAATGTCAACATCAACAATTGCTCATGTTTTACATCTTCCAATAAAAGTAATGCCGCTAATTTATGCACTAATACTCTTGTTTTTCCACTTCCTGGACCTGCCGTCACAACAACATATTGTGCTGAATTATCGTTTATGATTTCAAGCTGTTTTGGTGAAAGCGTATCAAAAAGCTGATGATATTTTTCAGGAGTAATATTACGCTCTATTTGTACAGCACGCTCACCAGAAAAATAATGTGACAGAAACTTTTTATAATCCATTTGGAAATAATCATTTACAAACTTCAATGCTGCTTTGTAATCACGAACCATCATATTTGCATATTCTCCAATTATATGTATCTGCTGAATTTTATGCTTATAGAATTCATTAAGTTGCCTGTAATCATCAACCTTATAACGAATTTTATTATCAAGAACAAGCCGTTTCAATCTCATACCGTTGTACAGAACAAGAAATCCACCATCTAATTTCAAAGCACCTATTTTTGATAAGAATAACAATGTTTCCTCAATATCATTTTCGGAAATATCAGAATTAAATTGGGAATTATATGCACATTTCAATTC
>CAMWGS010000217.1 GCA_947173865.1 uncultured Ruminococcus sp. | reverse complement strand
ATATATACTACTACACATACACATATACAAGATACACACATATTATTTTTGTATAGAAACACATTCACCCTGTTCACCTTATTCACCCAAAAAGAAATTATAACGAAATACAGACAAAAAAAGGTATTGAAAAGAAAAACACGTTTTCACCCTGTTTTTCACCCTGTTCACCCAAATGAAAAAAAGAACGGGATATATGTTTCCCGCTCAATAAAATATTATTTAATTCTCTTGTAAACTGTCATAAATATGATACGCCTCTTTTGCATCAGCTGAAAGAGTGAAAATATAATAATAAGTGCCGTGTATAATCTTTATCAGCGTTCTTTCATCAACGTTTATATATTGTGCAATTTCCTTTTTAAACACCGAAGTTTTCGGTGTATAGCCTCCCGTGTTGTCTCTGCACCACTCTTTGAGAACATCATGAACTTTTCTTGTTGTGCAGTTGTCACGGATTTTACCGTCAGGACGCATAATACAGCATTCATCAAAGAACTGTATACACGGACTGTTATCTTTCTTATATTCTTCAAGTTCTTTCATACACTCTGTCGGAATGTCAAATCTGTACCCGTTTTCAATTACTTTATTTACAGCCATAACACAGCGATAAACAATAGCCTCACGTTCTGCAAACATCTTGTCACAAAGAAGTTTGTCCTGCTTGTCTTTCGGAATAACATGACTGCACCTGAAAGGGATAATTCTTTCATATACCCATTTGCCTCTGTCACCTCCAAATTTAGGCAGTTCATTTGTACAGAACCACAGAAAACCGTTGTACTTATAATTAAAAGCGTCTCTGCCTTTTTTCTCAATACTTATTTCATCACCGCCTGTAATCTGCTTGAACAATTTCAGTTCCGAGACTGTCGCATAACTCATGTCAGTACTTCCGACAAGACGCTTTCCGTATATTTTAGACGTTCCGAAACGCTTTTCAAGGTCTGACAAGTCAGCAGGTGAAGTGTTACATTCTCCCAAAAGTCGTTCCGTAAGGCTTTTAAGCTGTGTTTTTCCCGTGTCACCTGCTCCAACCATAAACAAAGCCTTTTTCATTCGATAACCCTTTATATTTGAAAGACAAGCACCGATATATTGAAGCAGAAAATTCCTTTTATCCTCATTCCCGTCTGTAAATGTATTAATAAAACTATCGAACACAGGAGAATCTTCCGCATTTGGATTCCAGTTGCAAGGTATCTGAATAGTACTGAGAATATCGGGCGTGTGCTGTTTAAGTTCCATTGTGTCAAGGTATAACAAGCCGTTCTGAAAGTTTATAATATTTTCGTCACTGTTCAAACCGTCCTCACCGACAAAATTTCTGTCGGTTATCAGGTCGTCAAATACTTCCTTTACATCTCGCATTTTCAGCAGAGTAATGTCAAAATCAGTGATATATGACTTTATATATCCTTTTAATTCTTCGTCCGTGATAAGCCTGTAACAACCGTCCGAGTACCAGTAACGACGAACACTGTCAAAAGCCTCGTTCTTGACGAATATATAATGGCTGTTTTTCCTGATATAATCGGCAAGCAAAGGACAGGAAACATTATATTTCACTTCACCTGTCCGCTGATTTACAGTTTGAAGAATATACGACGGTATTGTGTTTGTGTATTCTGTATTATCGGAAACCTGCTCTTTCAACTTTACATCATGACTTTTTCTGTAGCCTTTTTTCGCCTGCTCCATACCATAGCGGAGAGAATCCATATATTGTTTACCTTGTGCCGTCTGTTGTGCAAAGAATTTGAGAGTACCCTCTGTAATGTCTTTGCCGTTGAGGCTTTTCCACGTCTTTGTATCGGGCTTTTCTTTCCATTTATCAGCTTTTATATTCCAGTCTCTCCACAGGTCAAAACTACCATTATAAGCAACTTTATACGAGGCTGAAACATTCAGCCATTCGTCGTAATCGATTGAAGCAGCATCTATACAATTCAACAATATATTAGGGTCTGCCTCAAATTCCTTTGCCCAGTCGGAATTGACTGTTTTATTGGTGTAATCCGTCTTAAAACTTGCTGACAATATCGGAGCAGGTAAAGCGTGCTGTTTCTTATGTATTTCAAGAACAGTGTCCGCACTTGTTACGGCTTGCAAGTCCTCAAACGCAGAACAATCGTTCTTACCTGCAAAGAAAAGACGTGCTGGGTCTTTACAGGCAGGGTCGGAAACAGGCTTGAAAAGTTCAATAAGAGTTGTTATAATTTTTTCTCTTTCGCTTGTATCGGTTATAAGCCTGTCCAGAACAAAGCATATCCTGTACTTCTGTACTTCCTTTGTACTGCTGAAAGTATGATAAAGGAAAAACGGCTTTATATTGTTAGTACTACATATATCAAGTGCCTTTTCAGGTAACATATAATCGGGACTTTTCGGGTCTGTCTTATTGTCAATGTCAACACAGAATATCTGCTGACTTTTCCAGTTTTCCGAAACCTGCTCACCGTCTACCTCAGCAGGTACAAAGGTACAGCCACTCTTTACAGCCTTTATAAAGTCCCTGAGTGTTATCGGCTTGACACCTTTTGCAAGTCTGCTTTTGATTCTGCCGACCTGACTGCCCTTTGGTTTGTCTTTAAAACATACTGTGTCCAGTCCGATATTGAAAGTCTTTTCGGTTTGAGCAGGTTTTTGCGTTCTTGCAAGAAATTCAGGTGACGGAATGCAGTGTTGTGCCTGTGCAGTATACTTTCTTAATGCTTCATCAGGTGCAAGTACATTTTCAATTTTCTGAGCTGTATTCATACGTCCACCGCCTTACAAATTAACGGGAATCGGCTTAATACCGCCGTTCTGAGCAGGTTGTGAACCGTTTATATAACTGCTGTTGAAGTAGTCCGCAACACTCTGAGCATTTATGAGTATCTTTCCACGACCGACACGGACAGCCTTTACAGTTCCCGACAAAGCAAGCTGTCGGGCATAGTGCTGAGATATACCGAACTTTTCAGCAGTCTCTTTAATACCCAGCATTTCAGGAACTCTTGTTGTTACAGAAAAATTTTCTTTCAAATTTACCTCCGTTCTACTTGAAAACCTGCTCAAATTATGTTATAATAAGAGCAGGCAAGTATATTTATTTGCTAATAAGAAGAAAATGGAATAATTTGTCTTGCTTTTTTAGTGTCTAACGTTTGCACCGTAAGACACTATTTTTTTACCATTCCATACAATCTTCATTGAACTTGTCGAGAAGATTTGAGAGTGCATGAAGTTTCTCGGCAGACATATTGTCTACATCATCAAGAGTATGCTTTACCTGCTCTCTGATTTCGTCAAAAACCGCTGTACAGCTTTCACAGTAAAAACGACTTGAAAATGGGTCAATATCAGGGTTGTGTGCAATCTCGTCAAAAAGTGAGATTTCTGTTTCCTTATTGCATTCGGGACATCTGCAATAGAAAGGCAAATCAACCGCACATATTTCTGTGGTTTTACCGTTCCTCTCCTTGATTTTTGTGTAGATTGTGTACTCCATGTTTTAAATACCTCCATAAAATTATTTTTTTGCGTTATGTACTGATAAATTTCTGTTTTTCAGTCTCAGCCATTGCAAGAAGTCTGCGTTTTGCCTCTGCCGTCTCCGAGTTTATCTCAGGTATTTGCTTTACACCGTTTATATATTTTTCAAGCTTTTCTGCTGTCAGTGTTTCAAGATACTCAGCGACTTCAAAGAATTTGCTGTCGTTTATATTCTGTCACCTGCCTTTTCTGAAAGTTTTTCGATAATGCAGAAGATTTTCTGCTTTTCCTGCTCAGACAATTCATAACGCAAACGTCTGAAAAGCGTGTTTTCATGTACACCTATTACGTCCGCTATGGCATATACAGGTACTTTTTTAGTACGCATTGCCTCTCTTATATCGGTATTTGCCTTTGTCATTTAAATACCCTCCTTAAAAATTTATTGTGGTGGTTGACTTTCAATTAGCAATTATGTTATAATATAATAAAACATAACAACTTCCACCACTATATAATAA
>CAMWGS010000216.1 GCA_947173865.1 uncultured Ruminococcus sp. | reverse complement strand
TCAAAAAATTTCATTTTTGGCTATTTTGCCTATTGATTTTTCTTAGCAGGTTTCATTAATTATAATAAAAAAACTGTCAGCGACAAAAGTTACCAACAGTGAAAAATTCTTGACAAACTAAACCTGATATATATAATAATACAGTCATAGGGCGTATTGTTCACAAGCTATTGCAAAGTTATTGTGGTAACTTCTGTTTTGGTGTCTGATTCAGGTTTGCCAACCTGTTTCAGACGGTGGACATTATGCCCTATGTCTATAGTATCACATAATACATATATTGTTAATCTAAATATATATTTTTCAATAGTAAAAACGGGGTAATTACTCCTTTTTTTACTGTTTACACGTTGAAATTCCAAAACTGCGTACAAATTTATTACAACAGATAATTATTTTGTAAAATACTGAGAGTTTCGGAAATAAAAAACGTCAAATATAATGTAAAAAGGCGGAATTATTATCTTTTCTGAAAATTTGTTTATTTCCCTTGCAATATAAGAAAAATTATAGTATAATAATTATTAATATAATCGGGGATTATGGCTTTCTGCCGTCCGCCGAAAAAAAGGAGGAACAAAATCTTGGCTAAAACAAAAGCTATCGGTTCAAAGCAGAAGCCGTCTGTTACAGCTTCAGACATAATCGCAGCAAAAACGCAAGTAAAGTACAAGCCGCTTTATTATGTTGCTGCCTTTCTTATACCTGCTCTGCTGACCCTTATCGCATATGCCTTTTTCGGCATATATCCATTCAACGAGCGTTCTGTACTCGCTCTTGACCTCAACGGACAGTACATCTACTACTTTGAGGCTATCCGTGACGCATTCTGGGGTGACGGAAATATTTTTTACAACTGGAGCCGTAACCTCTCGGGTGAATTCATGGGTATAACAGGTTACTACCTCGCAAGTCCGTTTACAATGATTGTCATTCTTATGCCCCGAAGTCTCATTCTTGAGGCAATGATGATAATGCAGCTTTGCAAAGTCGGTGCTGCAGGTCTGACATTCTGTATATATGCGCAGAAGTCAAAAAATGTAAAACCGCTCCAATCAATTCTTTTCTCTACAATGTACGCAATGATGAGTTATATTGCAATTCAGCTCATTGACCCGATGTGGATTGACGGACCTATTTTCCTGCCGCTTATTATATTAGGCGTTGAATATCTTATTGACGACGGCAGAAAACTGAATTATATCATTCCGCTTGCAATTATGTTCGTTGCTGAATTCTATATCGGCTACATGATTGCCATATTCGTTGCAATTTACTTCTTCTACTATCTTTTCTTCGGAACAAAAAGACAGTTCAAGAATGCGGGAGAGTATTTCAAGACTTTCGGAATCATGGCTGTTTCAACTATAGTTGTACTCATGTGCAGTATATTCATGATTCTGCCTGTTTATAACGGTCTTTCAAACGGTAAGTTCAATTTTTCGAAACCTGATTACACTTTCAAACATATGTTTGAACTGCTTGAACTTATCCCTACTCTGCTCCCCAACCAATATTATTCAGTAAACGTTGATGAAGGTACAAGATTGTACGGACGACCTGAAATTTACTGCGGCGTTCTTACACTTACACTTTTACCGCTGTTCTTCATGAATAAGAAAGTCAAAGCAAAAAGAAAAATCGGATATGGCATTATTACTGTAATAATGATTACAAGTATGTATATAAAGCCCATTAATATGCTCTGGCACGGCGGACAGGACCCTAACTGGTTACCTTACAGATATTCTTTCCTGCTCTCATTTGTTTTCGTTTCAATGGCAGCAGATATTTTCTCAAATCTCGACGGCTACAAGCTTTCACTCGGAAGTGTTGCAGGAACTTTTACAGGCATCGCCGTACTGGTTGCATTCTTTAACGAACGTATGCCGAAATATAACTACAATCAGGACAAGTATCAGTATGTTGCAACAGTTCCCTACAAAACAACCGAAACATATCACAGCGACACACATGAAGAATTATGGCTCGGTACACTTGTTATCGGTGTAATGCTTGCGGCTGTATATCTGATTTATCTCTATTTCTACAGCCACTCCAAAACCAAAAAAGGAAGAAACCTCCTTACAATTGCCGTTGCCTGTGTAGTATTCTTTGAAGCAGGGTACAACGCTTATGATACTTTCAAGAAAGTAAACAAGGAAGTTGCCTACTCAGACCGTGCGACATATGAGGAAATTCTTTCCGCTCCTGCCATTGTTGACGCAATTGAAGAACATGATGACGGTTTCTACCGTTCCGAAAAAACTTATCAGCGATGTGTAAACGATAACCTTGCCTACGGATTAAAAGGTATATCGCACTCAAGTTCCGTAATGAACGCAAAAGCAATCAATTTCATTACAGCTCTCGGATATTTCACACAGAGTTATGAAACACAATACAAGGGAAACAATGTTGTTGCAGACTCACTTCTTGGTATCAAGTATGTTGTAGATGACCCCAACAGAAATACGGGCAACCGTTCTCTCCTTGAACCTGTATACGAAAAAATTTTTGAAACAACTTATATCAACAACGCAAACAATGAAACAACCGTTGATATATATGAAAACAAAGACGCTCTCGCAATTGCATATGCAGCAAGTGAAGATATGCTTAAACTCGGTCATCTCGGAAACGACAACCAGTTCAACAGCATGAATATTTTCCTCAGCACCCTTACAGGAAATACAGATTTCCATACAGATGAAAACGGTAACATTATAATAGACGGTTTCAAGGAATATTACAAGCGTCTTGAACCCGAAGCATATGAGGGAAATACCGTATTTGACCCGAATCAAGTCCGTCACAGCATATATACCCCCACAGATGCTGAGGGAAAAGTTGACACAAAAAATTCTCACCACGCTTACGACGCTCTCCCGAATGCCGTTGACCCTGTTGTAAATATGCATATTACTACTCAGTACGACGGTGCTGTATATATGCACATAGACAGTAATTTCTATAAGGGCGTTAATATCTGGGTTTCTCAGGACAAGGACGAAAATGGAAACTTTACAAATCATCAGGAATACGGCAACTATCTTAAAGACCATATAAGACCTATTGTAAGACTCGGTTCTTATCCTGCCGGTACTGAACTTGAAATAAGATTCACTATCACAAAGACAGAAGGAAGCAGTACGTATCTCGGTTCAAACGAACACTTCATGTTCAAGGAAAACGGCGGTTTACAGCTTTATAACCTCGACTATGATGCTTTCCATGAAGATATAAACCTGCTTAAACAGAATCAGTTTGAAGTAAATACGGAAAAGTCAAACGACAGATATATTGAAGGTACTGTAAACATCAATGAGGGACAGCTTCTCTTTACTACAATTCCTTATGAAGAAGGTTGGACATTGAAGGTTGACGGCAAAAAAGCAGATAACCTTATAATAGAAAATACAAATGAGGACGGTACAATCCGCTATTCAAACGACCCGTCTGCCGAATCCGGAAAGATAATAATGCTTGAATCTACCATAGGACTTAAACTCCCTGCCGGTCAGCATACCATTACTCTAAAATATACACCGCCAGGCTTTACTATGGGAATATTCACACTTATTCTCGGTATTGCTATTATGGTTATGTTCTATCTCTATGACAGAAAAAATAATCCTGTCCTTATCGAACGTCAGAAAGAAAAGGAAAGAAGAAAGCTCGGTCTTCAAGATGAAAAACCTGCCGAATCCAAAAAAACTAAAAACGTTCAGATTATCAAGTCAAAAGGTGCGGTTGCCGAAAAAGAACTGACTCCCGCAAATAATTCAGATGACGAAGAAAATTCCTCTGAAAACAGTGAAGAACAGTCTGAAAAAACTGATAAGCAGGAAAAGTCCGACAATGAGGTAAAACCCAACAATAACACAAACAACAACAATAATAACAAGAAGAAGAAAAAGAAAAAATAATGTTTTATCCCCGTTCGTATGAACGGGGACTTTTTTATGAATACTGTCTGAACTGACAAAATACACAAACTTTTATTT
>CAMWGS010000215.1 GCA_947173865.1 uncultured Ruminococcus sp. | reverse complement strand
ATATGTCGATATTATGAATCAAAATTTAATTACTCAACATGAGTATGAAAAGTGGAAAAGCATAAATTAGTTAATGGATTTAAAAATATCGGGATACAAAAAGGGATGATACTGGAAATACATAGTTCGCTTAGTAGCTTCGGTCATATAAAAGGTGGTGCTGATACAGTAATTGATGCATTGATGGAGTGTTTAGAAAAACAATGAAGTATTTTGAGACCGTCTATGCGGTTTAGCCATGCAATAGAACTAACAGAAGAAGATAAAAATATGGGCATTACTACAAAAATAAAAATACTTTCGGAAAACGCTGAAAGAACCGGTATGGGAATTATTGCGGGTACATTTCGCCGACGAGCTGACGTTTTTACCGGAGAGGGTGTCATAAGAACTTCAGGTTGGGGAAAATATGCTACAGAAGCTTCAAAAGGCTGATTGGATTATGCGATAAATAATGGAGGCAAAGCATTATTGTTAGGAGTTGATATCTATAAACTGACAACAATGCACTATGCGTAGGACATTTTGCCGAAAGAAATATCCTCCGGAAGAATGGCTTATTGAAACCGGAGAGCCTCCTGTAAAAGCGTGGTATACAATTCAGGATATGGCGTATGAAAAAGGATTTATTAAAGATAGATATATAGATAAATGTAAGTATATGTTTTTTGATATTCGAGATGTTGTTAGTTTATATAGGCAGTCATTGAAAGAAAATGCATTCAAGTTATATGGTTTCGGATAATACATTCTGATTTACAGTGATAATATATTATAAAAAACTTTTGGTAGTTTTTAGTGAGGTGAAATTATGAAAAATCTTAAACGAATAAAAGGTATCAACGAACTGTTGAAAAAACTTCCCGAAGTGTATAAGTCTTTTTATCATTTCGGGACTATTGTAAGTCTTAATTACGGAAAAGAATTTGATTATGAAAAAGCTTGTGATTATGTAGACTGTATAGACATAGTACTTACTGATTATGAACATAATTATAAAATTGAAATGAAATTAACAGACATTATCGGTGATATGAGTTTTAATATTACTAACGGATTTTTTAGTGGTCTTGCAATAGAAGACCATTTTAATGATGGATTTTCAGATGGACGATATTTTCTTTTTACAAGCAATGAACAGGATATTCATTTTAATTTATGGTGCAGGGATATTTCCGTAAAGCTGGTGTAGGATTAACACAATGAAAAAAATCAGAAATATACTTTTTTGGTTTATATGTGTATTTATTATGATGTTTAGTTGTGGTTGTTGATGGAATTTCCAGTGAGAACAATGTAGAGGGATTTAAATACAAAGGTCGGGAATATACATATACCCGTCTGTATATTGCAGATATGGATAAAAAACATATGGGTGTGGAGAAAAATTATCATTCACGTGTTTACTTTGATAATACCGATATAGTTATAGTTTCGGGGCGTGACAATACAAGCATCTATAAGGCTGACGATTATGAAATAAAAACAGATGTAACTATTACAAAAGTCATCATTGAACCTAATTACAGAGACCCGAATGATACTGTATTATATAAGGAAAAAGATATTGACATGATAAACAAACTTATTTCTGTTAACGGAAAAACGCAGGCATATGAACTTGAAAATTTTTATACACACGGAAATGTACTATGTTTTGAGTATGACGGTTGTCTTGCCGCTGACCCACAGGTGAAATGTGGATATATAGCTAAAATCAATGATAAATGGATTTATGTAAGTCTTGAAAATCAGGAAAATATAAAAATATCTGACGATAATTCCGTTGTATTTTACGGGGTTGAAATTAACGACTCCGAAATTATAAGCTGGATTGAAAAAAGTGACATATCAAAAGGATTGAACTATTGATAAAAAAATTGTCGGAAATAATTCCGACAATTATTAATAGGTATTTTGAATAGAGGTGTTGATAATTAAAAAGACTAATATTTTATTGATAATCAGAATATTATTTACACTTTTCATATTGTCATGTATAATATATAAGCCTTTTTATTACAGGGTATATATAGGAGACAGAATAAAGGGAAACATTTCGGTTACAGTTGACAATGAAGTATATCCGCTTGAAAAAGACAAAATCAGTTTTTCGGATTCCGGTAAAATCAGTATAAATGGTAACGGAACAGCAGATATGTCATTCCATGCCGGTAAATATGGAAATTATAAATTTAATTTATTGGGTATGCCGACAGAAAAAACTGTTACAGTTATATATCAGACAGTGGGAATAAAAATAAAACATATGAAAAGATAGATAAAACCCAGTCGTTGAATGATAGTAAACATGAGTTACTTTTCGGCATATGATTATTTTTTCTTTTTGGTGAGCAGAAACATTCTTGCACTGTACGGAGGTATATTCATGTCAATGTGATTTTCATTATAGGTGAAATCGGTTTTTCCGTCGGGAGTGTGACCGCTGTAAATCTGATTATCGGAGTCAAGAAGAAGCTCTGCTTTATAACCCTCACCGACTGTAACGGAGTATTCTGACTGATACCAGTCCGAGAAGTTTATTACAGCAAGAATATCACCATCCGCACTCTTTCTTCTTATAGCGTATACACAACGGTCTGTTGAGCTACAGTCCTCCCACATGAAATTAGTGGGGTCATAGTCATAATGGAGGGCGTTGTATTTAAGATAAATTTTATTAAGTGCCTTGATATACTCACTGAAAGAATCATGCATAGGGTATTTCAGCATATCCCAGTCCTGTTCACGTTTTTCGTCCCATTCACGAAGCTGACCTATTTCGTTGCCCATAAAATTGAGTTTTTTTCCTGGGTGAGCCATCATGAACATATAAAAGGCTCTTGCCTGTGGGAATTTATTTTCATAATCTCCGTGCATTTTCTGTGTGATTGTGGCTTTTCCATGAACTACTTCGTCGTGGGAAAGTGATAAAATAAATCTTTCATTGTAGAAATAGAGCATTGCAAAAGTAAGTTTGTGATAGTTACTACTTCTGTACATTGGGGAAGTCTGCATATATTCAAGTGAATCGTGCATCCAGCCGAGACACCATTTATAATCAAAGCCAAGTCCGCCATCTGATACTGGTGCTGTCACTTTAGGGTATGACGACGAATCTTCGGCGGAAATAATTGCCGACGGGTGACGTGCTTTAAGACCTGTATTCATATTTTTAAGAAACTCTATTGCACTTCTGTTTTCGCCTCTGTGTTCGTTGCCCTGCCAGTAAATCATATTGCGGATAGCATCCATTCTGAGACCGTCAAAATGGTACATATCAAGCCAGTAGTTAGCGGCTGACTGTATAAACGTACGTACTTCACCTTTTGAGTGTATGAAGTTTCTGCTTCCCCATTCGTTGTAACCTGCTTCAAGGTCGGGAAATTCATAAAGATGTGTACCGTCATATTCTGTGAGGGCATAGTGGTCAACGGCAAAATGCACGGGAACAAAGTCAACTATTACGCCTATTCCGTGCTTGTGACATTTATCAACGAGTTCCATAAGCTGTTTTGGTGTTCCGTAACGTGATGTAGGTGCAAAAAATCCTGTATCTGATAACCCCACGATTCATCGCTTGGGTGTTCGCTTATTGGCATAAGTTCAATGAAATTGTAGCCGTATTCAAGAGCGTATTCAATAAGCATATCTGCCATTTCGGAGTAGTTGTACCAACCGTCCACGTCGCCTTTTTTTCTTTTGTTTTCAGGTTTTTTCTTCCATGAACCGAGATGAACTTCATAGATATTCATTGGCTTGTCACGGCAGTCCGTACGCTGACTGAGCCATTTTTCGTCATGGAATTTATAATTGTCAATTCTTCTTATAACCGAACACGTTCCGGGACGTACTTCCATAGAATAGCCATAGGGGTCGCAGTGGTCGATAAAATTATTTTTTTTGTCATATATACGGTATTTATAACGCAAACCTTCTTTTGCTTCGGGACAGACGATTTCAAAGAATCTGCCGTCATCAACACTTTTCATGGGAATATCTTCCAATTCGCTGAAA
>CAMWGS010000214.1 GCA_947173865.1 uncultured Ruminococcus sp. | reverse complement strand
TATGTATACAGAGAATAAGCCTTTATGGCTTTATATTAACATTTGTTTCTTATCCGAAAAGGAGGGGTTCTTATGTCAGAGAACTTGAATAACATGAACAATAACGATAATTTCACAAATGCCGTATCAGGTGTTGAACGTGTTTCAAAGAAGAAAGGCAAGAAAATTGCACTTATCAGCGGTATAACTGCCGTTGCACTTGTCGGTGGAGGAGTTGCCGCATATAATCTTTCTGATTTTGTAAAGAATCAGGTAAATCTCCGTGTGATGAAACCCGAAAACTACTATGCATGGGTTACCGAAGAAAATTCAAAGAATTTTGCACAGTCTGCAAAAGAAAGCTATTCAAAGGCTTACGATAAAATGCAGAACGGACAGAACAGCAATGTATCTCTTAAGTATGTTGCAAGTGACGACTTCAAGGATTATGCACTCAGTGAAATACTCGGCGATGATTACAGAAATTATGATGATGACGAATCAAAGATGCTTGTTGACATAATCAATAACATAAACGAAGTTGCTGTAGGCGGTAGTGCAAATGTAAAAGGCGATTTGCTTTCAGGTAATTTCTTTGCTTCACTCAACGGTGAAAATCTTATAAGCGGTGATATTGCACTTGACTATGAAAACTTTGATTACTTCATGCGTTTTCCTGAACTTACTGAACAGTGGCTCTGTGTGGAAACGGGCGAAAGTATGAGTGAATATCTGTATATGATGCCGTCATATCAGGATATTATGAAAAATCCTACAGACTATATTTCTCCCGAACAGCTTGAGGACATGATTATAAGATACACTAATATCTGGAATCAGTCTGTAGAAGACATTGAAATTGAAAAGAAAGAGTCTGTTGACATCTGTGATATTACTGTTGATTATACTGTACTTTCCGTTGAACTCAATGAAAGCGACATTGTGAACCTTGCAGAAAATTTCATTGAAGAAATGAAAAATGATGATGTACTTAAAAATATTGCAGTAAGTCTTGATGTATGTAAAGAAGAAGAATGGGTATCGGGACTTGATGAAATTCTTGAAGAACTTTCAAACGAAGATACTTCAAACAATGATGTACAACTGACTGTAGATACTTATGTTGACCCCAACGGTGATATCAGGGGTATGAGATTCTTTGTTGAGGACGAAGGAGAAATTTTCTTTGCAGCAGGCAAGGACGGCGATAATGTACGTGGTGAATTTTCTGTATCAGAGGACAATGAAAAGTTGTTCAGTGCTGAACTCTATGCAGACGAAAATGACAACAAGTATAACGGAAATATTGATTTCACTGTCTATAATTCAGAAGAAACAGAACAGATTTCAGTTGAATTTACTGATTATGAAGTTGTTAATGAGGAAAACGGATTCTTCAACGCCGGTGTAACTCTTGTTGTTCCCGACATTGACCCGATTGCAGTTGATTTCACTTCAGACGGAAATTCACAGGATATTTCTTATAATATCAATTTCGACGGCAGGGATTACGGAACAGTTATTCTCAGTGTGTCGGCAAATGACGGTGCAGACGTTGAAATTCCCGACAAGAACGGTGCATTTTTAATAAGTCCTTATATGGATTCAGAGCCTGCCCTTTCAGACTATATCCCCGAAGAAAACATGAAATCTTTCATTTATGATATTCTTGTCAAGTTAGGTTTCAGCGAGGAAATAGCGTCAGACGGTGCAGATGATATTACATGGAAAATGTATGATGATTCTGATGACTGGGAAACTTATGATTCTGAATGGGGATATGATGATTTCGGCGGATTTGATGAAGATGATGCTTTCACATATGATGATACCGAAATAGTTGAGGAAGCAACTGCTGAATTGAACGGAAATGTATTGAATCCCAATGAAGAAGGTATGTTTTCGGTCGGTGGTATAGATGAAACTGAACAGTCTGCAAACGAATAATTAAAAAATAAAGCTGTCGTGCATTTTGTACGGCAGTTTTTTTGTGTCAGTCTTGCATTTTCCGACAAAAAAACGTATACTATATAAGTAGAGTTTTTTGTACAGGAGGATAATTTATGATATATCTGCTTGAGGACGATTCGGGAATAAGAAATTTCGTTACATATGCACTTAATAATTCGGGATTTGATACGGAGGGCTTTGAACTGCCGTCGGTATTCTGGAAAGCAATGCAGGAAAATAAACCCGATTTGATTCTGCTTGACATAATGCTTCCCGAAGAGGACGGACTTTCAATACTCCGAAAAATCCGCTCCGATACTGCAACGGCAAAACTTCCCGTTATAATGCTTACCGCAAAGGATACCGAATATGACAAGGTTGAAGGACTTGACAGCGGTGCGGACGATTATGTTTCCAAGCCTTTTGGCATTATGGAACTTCTTTCACGTATAAAAGCACTTCTGAGACGTACTACAGACACGGTACATGAAAAAAACAGTCTTTCGGCAGGCACCCTTGTTATTTATCCGTTAAAACATGAAGTTATTGCGGACGGAAAAAAAATCAGTCTTACTCTCAAAGAGTATGAATTATTACTGTGGCTGGTCAGGAATAAAGGCGAAGTCTATTCACGTGATACACTTTTACAGAAAATATGGGGTTATGATTTTTCGGGGGAAAGCCGTACGGTCGATGTTCATATCAGAACGCTCCGTTCAAAGCTCGGAAACTGCGGTGAAATTATAAAGACAATTCGTGGTGTAGGATATAAAGCGGAGGATACGGAAATTGACAAGAAAAATATTTAACAGTATAGTCGGAACGTCGATTTTTACGACTTTGATAACATTGATTCTTCTTAATATCCTGAACGAAGAAAATAACCTGATAAATTTCGGTGTTGGTGTAATATCGGTTTTGGTTGCCGTAATTTTTGCTCTCAGACTTTCAAAAAGGATAACACGTCCGCTTGTTGAGGTAAATCCCGACGACCCGAAAATAAATTATTCGGAAATCAATCCGCTTATCAACAAGATACGTATTCAGAAAGGAAAAATCAGCCGACAAAGTAATGAAGTACGTAGCGGTCGTGAACAGCTGAGTCTAATAACCGAAAATATGAATGAGGGAATTGTTATTGCTGATACGAGAACTAATATACTTTCATGCAATTCGGGTGCATTAAGACTTCTCGGAGCTGAAAATGTCGGTGAGGGACAAAGCATATATCTGCTGAATGATTCGGAAATTTTCCGCCACTGTATTCAGGACGCTATGGGCGGAAGAAATTCGTGCTGTATTCTTAAGACTGAGCAGGGTGACAGGGAAATTATAGCAAGTCCGTCAAATACCACAGATATGGTAAACGGCATAGTGGTTTTTATTTTTGACGTAACGGAAAAACAACAGCTTGAAACAATGAGGCGTGAATTTACGTCTAACGTTTCCCATGAACTTAAAACACCTCTTACCACTATTTACGGCATATCGGATATGCTTGCCAACGGTATCGTAAAACCCGAGGACGTTGGACAATTCGGACAGAATATACGCAGTGAGGCGGAAAGACTTATTATTCTTATTAATGATATTGTCTCACTCTCAAAGCTTGACGAAAATTCCGTGCCTCATGAAGATACCGAAACCGACCTCTATAATCTCGCAGAAGAAGTTACCGAAAGGCTTCAACGTAAAGCGTCGGAAAAAAATATTTCTTTGTCTGTTATCGGTGAACACATTTCCATTACGGGAAACAGGACTGTCCTTGACGAAATAATATATAATCTCTGCGACAATGCCGTGAAGTACAACAATGACGGCGGTTTTGTGGAGGTGAAAGTTTCGCATATTCCGACCAAAGCACTTATTACCGTGAGTGATAACGGTGTGGGAATACCACCCGAACACATAAACAGGATATTTGAGCGTTTTTACCGTGTTGACAAAAGCCATTCACGTCAGGTAAAAGGAACAGGACTGGGTCTTTCTATTGTGAAACATGGTGTTATGTATCATAATGGTACGATACGTGTTGACAGCACACTTGGAAAAGGTTCTGTTTTTACCGTTGAGTTTCCGATAGAAAACAAAAAATAAACAAAAGCCGTTCTGTTTTGCTGGGCAGAACGG
>CAMWGS010000213.1 GCA_947173865.1 uncultured Ruminococcus sp. | reverse complement strand
ACCTGAAACGGCAGGTTTCGGACTTCCGCAGTTTGCACAGAATCTTCCCGTGTTATCAGTACCGCAGGAGCATTTCCATGTATTTGCATTATTCTGCTGTGAACCCATCTGGAAAAGGCTTTGTGCGTTAAAACCTCCTGCCTGCTGAGCCATATTCATTCCGTAGAATCCCATAGCCGAACCGCCTGTATTTCCTGCTGCCGCCGTCATGGCGTTAGCCTGAGCGTTTACAAGTGTTGCGGCGGCATTTGTTGCATTTCTGTTCCATGCCGTATCCTCAAACTTCTTTATTCTTTCCTCGTCGTCTTTTGAAATCGTAACCGAATTAATAGCAACGGAAACAATTTCAAGACCTCTCTTTTCGTTCCACTTAGGAGAAAGAACGCTGTCCATAGCGTCGGAAAGTTCCATTGTATGTGCAGGAAGTTCGTCATATCTGATGCCCGAAGCCGAAATTTTTGCAAATGCGGGATTAAGTGCGTTCAGAAATTCGGACTTCAACTGCTGGTCGATATTTGAACGTGTATACGCACTTGCAACGTTTCCGCATACATTTGTATAGAAAAGCAGAGGGTCGCTTATTTTGTAGGAGAAAACACCGTTACAGCGAACACCTACTGTAAAGTTTCTGCCTATATCCTCATAAGTCATTCTGAACGGTACGGGATTCTGTGTACCGAATTTATTTTCTGTGATTTCCTTGATATTGAAGAAATAAACCCGCTGGTCGTGGGCGGTGTCTCCGCCGTAAGAAATACGCTTGCCTATCAGCTTGAAAGTTTCTTTTATGTCACTTCCGAGATTTCCGCCGAAAAGACTCGGTTCTGTTGACATATCATAAGTATATTCACCTGGAACGGCACACATTTCAACCACTTGTCCCTGGTCAACGATAATCATGCACTGTCCGTCACTTACAGCGATTGTGCTTCCGTTTGTAATTATATTGTCGTTTCCTTTATTTGAAGAAAACAGACTGGTTTTCTTTTTGCCCTTTACCACAAGAACATCGGCAGGAATTGCATCACAATAGAAAAATTCTTTCCATGTATCGCCGAATGTTGAGGCAGTTGCCACAACAGCAGCCTGAATAAGTCCCATAAAAATTAGCTCCTTTCGTAACTAAATAATTCAAAGATTATATATGCATGATAATTATAACATATTCTGATGAAAATTGCACGGCTTTTCAGTAAATTTTCCGTAAACTTTCATAATTCTTTTTTTAAGTCATTCCCATTCTTTCCATACGTCCGGACAATAGCCTGTAGTAGCTTTTTTCCCGTTGCGGACAACAGGAGTTTTTATAATGTGCTGATTTTCAAAAACCTTTTCTTCCTTATCGCTGTCCGAAAGATATTTAATCAGTGTAAGCATATCATTATCTTTGGAATTTTCGTCAATCATGAAGTCAAGACCGCCGACAGCCTGCTTTATACTGTTGAATTCTCCTTTGCTCATTCCTTTTTCTTTCATGTCGATTAACTGATACTTAATACGACGTTCCTTGAAAAAGCGTTCAGCCTTTCTTGTATCGGAACACTTTTTAGTGCCGAAAATCTGAATATTCATTTTAGTCCTCCTGCTTGAATGCCACACTGTTTATATCTTCTGCCGGTCTTGAGAGTTTAAATTCAATACTGTGCAGGTTAAGACCGTTCTGGGCAAAATAAAGGCGTACTGCCGTAAAACGTGAAAACATAGGTATTTCCTTTGAATATGATACGGGTTTACCGCCTGTGCCGTTCCATGTGAAAGTACCGCTTGCCGTACCCATTACGAAAAGTGTAAGAGGAATTTGTGCAAGTTCGCCCTGTTCAGATGAAGCGGTGATTGTAATATTATACCAGCCTGCATTTTTTACAATAAGTGCAAAACTGTAATTACTGCCTTTTTCCGCTTTTACTTCACTGAGGTCAAGACTGAATTCATTGTCGATTTCGTAGAAAACTACAGGTGAATCGTCTGTATTTTCATCTTCCGGACGGTTTATAATTTCAACCGTTTCTTCCTCTCCGCAAAGTCTTTTCATAGCGTTGGTATTCATAAGAAAACGACATATATTCATTGCGTTTCTCTGTAATTCACTTCTTTTCAGTTCACCTTTTTCAAGGGAATCAAGAGTGTTGTCATCACCCGAAGCACCGTCCGCACACACCATATATACATCATTCTGTGCCATAGCCATTGCCGCAAAATCTGTCTTATTCGGTTCACCGTCACGTACATTTATATTTGCCCACCAGTCCGTCATGGTGAATCCGCCGAATCCCCATTCATTGCGGAGAATTTTTGTATTCAGGTCAAAATTTCCTGCTGTCCATAAACCGTTGACAGAACCGTAAGTAGTCATGATACTGTTGGCATTTCCCGATTTTACAGCTATTTCAAAGCCTTTCAGATAAATTTCACGCAATGCACGTTCGGAAATTACAGAATCGGCAAAGTGACGGCTTGTTTCCTGATTGTTTCCGCAGAAATGCTTTATAGTTCCGGTAACTCCTGAATTATGAAGTCCGTTAAGTTCGGCAGAAGCCATTGAACCGGTAAGTAAAGGGTCTTCTGAAAAATACTCGAAATTTCTTCCGTTGAGAGCAAAACGGTGTATATTCATTCCCGGACCAAGCAGACAGTCTACTTTATTTGCGGTCATTTCAAGTCCTGTATACTCAAAAAGTTCCTTTACAAGTTCACAGTTGAAAGTTGATGCTATCATAGTACCGTTTGGCAGACTGAAAGCTTTTGTACCACAGTCAAGTCTCATTCCAGAAGGACCGTCAGAACAACAGCCCGCAGGTATTCCGAAGTCAACAAGATTGTCAGACACACCGCCGAAAGCCGAAGCCGTACCTGCCGTAACTCTCGGACTTCCCATACCCTCACCACGAATAATACATGAAAGGTCGTAATCCGAAAACTGTGCTATAAATTCCTCAATAGTATTTTTACCTTTTCTTACATCAGAAAGTTTTATATCTTTGTTACCTGTGCAGACAATTTCTGCAGGAAGATTTTCAATACGTCTCTGCTTTTCGTCAACCTCATTTAACGGAACGTCCTCTGTTTCGGGAATAAATCCTTTTTCCGTTACTACGGCTTTGGTTCTCCTGAAAGGAATAACAGGAGGCATTGCCTGTGAACATTCGTACAAAACTTCTGTCTCGTCATTAATATATACATCTGCGGTTTTTAAGTTCCTTATGCTGTTGCCGACAAGGAATTTATATTCTCCCTTTTCCAGAACCCAGCAGAATCTGTGACCCGTAACGCCTGAATCATCATAAGATGCAATATCGTAATAATTCACCTTTATTTCAAGAATCTGCGACTCATTCGGTGCAAGGTTTTTTGTTTTGGCAAATCCACACAGTACTTTTGCAGGTTTTCCAAGCTTGCCCTGTGGCTGTTCACAATAAACCTGTACAACTTCCTTACCGCTGTAATTTCCCGTATTGGTCACTTTTACGCAGAAAACAACCGAATCGTCATTATAGATATTTTTTTCAGTTGTTATCTCAAAATCTGTATATGAAAGACCGTAACCGAAAGGATAACGCACCTTGTCCTGTGCAAACGTTTCAAACCAACGATATCCAACGTATATATCTTCACAGTAGAAATTTCTTTCGGTATTGCCGAAATTTTCATAAGCAGGGTAATCACTGATTTTATATGCTATAGTGTCGGTGAGTTTTCCGCACGGACTTATTTTTCCCGTCAGAACATCTGCCGTACCTGTACCACCTGTCATACCGCCCTGCCATACATAAAGAACAGAATCGGGCTTATATTCGTCAACAAATGACATATCAACAATACCGCCGACGTTCAGCAGTACAATGACTTTATTAAACGCTTTACGTACTTTGGAAATCATGTCATTTTCCTTGTCGGTGAGAAGATATGAACCTGCTTCAACACGTGCGTCCTGTTCTTCACCTGCTGTACGTCCGATTATTACAATTGCAGTATTACTTTTTGCAGAAGCTTTTTTTACTTTTTCGTCGTCAAGAGGCATTTCCTCCTGCGACCACGGTTCGTCACCCCAGCCACCTCCGAGGT
>CAMWGS010000212.1 GCA_947173865.1 uncultured Ruminococcus sp. | reverse complement strand
GGTAATAGGAGAAACGTCGGGATAAAGTTCAATTTTAATTTTTTTGCCGTTTTCCATTTCAATAGTAATCATTTTTTTAACCTCCGTAATTTAATGAATTGTTATTTGTATTTCGGAAGGAACCTGATAATTTTCGTTTTGTTTAACGGAATTATCGGAATTTCCATTCCGATTCTTACTATGATTATTCTGTTTTTCCTCGTTGTACTGTTCAAGAATAGACTTTCCACGGGTTGTTTCCTGAACTGTAGTTTCTTCTGAATACTCACCGTTTTCGTCGGTTACAGGCTGTACGGCTGTTGTTGCGGGTTCTGCCGTTCCTATAATCTCACCGAGCATATTGGTGACATATTCCACCTGTGGCTCTGTAATCTGCTGAACCGCTTCCGTCTGAACCTGATTATTTTTCTGAGGAGTATTATTACTATAAATGTTGTTATTGTAATTATTGTTGCTATATTCGGGAACATTCTGAGAAGTACCCGAAAACTGTACGGGTTTTGTCTGATTTTTCTTCATTGTGCTGTCAGTGCAGGCTTTTCCAATCATCATTATTACCATAGCCACAATAAATGCCACAATAAATGCAATTTGTCTGTGCTTATCCAAATTATCACCTGCCTGCAAAAAAATTCAGTACACTAATTATACACAATTTTTTCGTAAAAGTCAAGACCTTATTATGTGTGCGGTAATAATAGTAAAACTTCCTGCATTGACGGTAAATCTGAAAATACCCGAAGTTATATAAAAATTCTTTCCTTTTCGCTCAACAACGGCATCTTCAGACATTATGGCTCTTTTACACCACTCTACAACATCGTCAGATACAAGCATAAGATTCTTCCTGATACGTTTAATACCAAGTTCCGTGGTATGAAGTTTGTCGATATTTTTTATAAGGTCATTCACCTGCGTTTCCTTTCAGTTCAGAAACCAGCTTCTTGAAAACGTTGCCACGTTCTTCAAAATTCCTGAAAATACCGTAACTTGCCGCCGCAGGTGAAAGCACACAACTTTTTCCTGTCGGTGTTATTTCGTGGGCAAGCTTCACAGCGTCCTCAAGGTGCGGAACATAGTGAACACGCTCGGAATTATTAAAATCCATATTGTGAATCATGTCAAAAATACGTTTTCCCGAAGTCTCCATACATACAATATTCACGTCACAGGTATTCAGAAAATCGACAAGTGTCGTATAATTAATACCCCTGTCCATACCGCCGATAAGAATAGTTTTTGCATTCGGAACACTTTTCAGTGCTTCAACAGCAGTGGCACAGGCGGTTGAAATAGAGTCGTCATAATAGCGTACTCCGTCAACGGTGTCCACATATTCGAGACGGTGGGCAAGCGGATTGAAAGTACAGAGTGCCTTTTCAAAGTCTTCCTGCTCCACATAGAAAGAAGTTATAAAATAAGCGACAGCGATATTATAGTGATTGTGAATACCTAAAAGCCTGATTTTGTCAACGGGAATTTTATAGGCTTCATAATCTTCTTCTTTAATAACAATACTGTCATGCACATAAATGTCAGCGGACGGATTTTCCGCAGATATTGTGTAAATATACTGATTATCATTTTCGGGTGCTATGTCAGAATTTATCAGCAGACGGTCATTTTCTTTCTGATGAAGATAAATATTTCTCTTTGCGTTATAGTAGTTTTCCATAGTGCCATAGTGGTCGAGATGTTCTTCATAGAGATTAAGGAAAACCGCTGTTGTTGGCGAAACTGTCATATATTCAAGCTGATGACATGATAATTCGCATACTATAACAGTTTCTTTTTTTACGTCCTCCGCAATGTCAAAAACAGGCACACCTATATTTCCGACAAGATAAGTCTCTTTGCCAGATTCTTTCAGTATATGGTAAATAAGCGACGAAACCGTGCTTTTACCTTTCGTACCCGTAATGCCTATAATCTGCTCCCTGAAAACCGTAAAGAATACCTGTGTTTCGGAAGTTATTTCACATTTCAGGTCGGACGGCGACTTTTTCAGGACAATCCCAGGTGACTTGAAAACAATGTCAAAATCGTCAAGACAGTCCTGATAATTCTCACCTGTAATAATTCCTACGTTTTCGGGCAGACTGTTTGTCGCTCTGTCAACGGGATTCAGGTCTGATATAGCGACGGATTTCGGTGAACAGTATTTATCAAGAAGCCTGTAGGTAGACTTTCCCTCACGTCCGAATCCGAGTATGCAGACGGATTTGTTTTCTGTGTATTTTTTCAGATATTCCGTGAAATTATTCAAAGAAGTCGCTCCATTTCATTTAAAAGTATTTCCCTGAAAAAGTCGGGGAGAAGATTTTCATCGTTGAAATATTTGCAGTATTCCGTATTTTTTTCAGCAAGATTTTCAGGCTGATAAAAACCGTTTTTCTTGTATCCGTCAAGCAGAAAAGGCAGATTTTCGCCGTTCTTTTCACGTCTGTTTATCGCAAGCGAAACAGCAAGATTCACTTCGTCAATACTGCCAACGCACTCAAACGGTTTATGTGCTGATTTTCCGATAAGCTCGGTAAAATATTCTGACATTGAAGTGTCATTCAGCAGGTCTTTCCCGAAAATTGCCGTCAGTTCGTTGTTTGTAAGGAACGGCGACATTATCAGACACACAAAAAGACATTTCGGACACTCCCCGCACCATATATCAGGTGAAACTTTTCCGCCAAGATTACAGCTCCTGAAAACAGACAGATATTTCTTGTGAGAAGCAAACATCTTTGCAATCTGAAATTCCGAAAGCGGTCGCAGAAAACTGAAATAATAAATTCCCGTACACAGATATTTTTCCTCATACAAGTGAAAATCCTGCTCAAATTCAAAGCTTTTCGAGTACTGGTGGTTTACACTCTGTCCGACAACAGTGCTTTCATTTGCACTCGATTCATTTGAAAGTACGATATATTTCAGACGGTTTAAATATGCGGTGATTTCTGCCGAAAATGCCACAATCGAGGAAAAAGGAGTGTGACCGTTAAGACAGCCCTGATTGTTGAAAGTTATAAGCGAACGGTCAAATTTCCGCTGTGCAGTAATAAGAGACTCAGAAAGAAGCCCAGCCGTTTCGACCGTTGCAGTTATTGAATTACGTCTGTTTATAGAGTAACACTTACATTCAACGCCTGCACTGTTGAGAGTTTCAAGTGTCAAAGCAGAGTCCTTTCCGCCTCCTACCGCTACGAGACAACCCGACAGTTCGGAAAAATCAGACTTTTCCGTATTACAGAATTTTCCCGTTGAAATGATATTCACAAAATCGCCGTAATCTGCATTTATATTATGGACATAGAAAAATTCACCCAATCCGTTGAAATACAGCTTTTTCCACCACTCTGTCTGCTCCGAAGAAAGTTCACCACATTCAACACGCATTTCAGGCGGACACACGGCTTTCCAGTAACTCACCGCCTCAGCCATTCCGAGTGAAAAAACAAGTCTTTCAAACGTCAAATCACCTGAAAAGCTCATATTCCGAGGTTTCGGAAAACTCCATGCAGGACAGAAGTCGGCAAGTTCGGGTATTGAAAACTCGTAACTTACATCAACCGAATTTTCACTTTCTGTTATTTTGTATGACTTATATATAAATACGGGATATTTCTCCCTGAATGTTTCATATTTACCCATTATATCCTCCGTGCAAAAATTATTCGGATTTATTGTCTGCCTTTTCTGCGAGTTCAAGGTAATGTGCTTTCAGCAAAGAATATGTTTCGTCTGAAAGGTCATGCTCTATCTTGCAGGCATCTTCAACCGCATTGTCGTGCGATACACCGAGAAGAATAAAAAACTCTGAAAGAATATTGTGACGGTCATAAATATGCTCCGCAACGTCAAGACCCTTTTCAGTAAGAGTAATGTGGTTATCGCTGTCAACAAGCACAAGATTATCCTCTTTCATTTTCTTGAGGACAATAGAAACCGTCGGACGTGAATATCCGAGATATGAGCATATGTCAATTGCATGGACATCAGGCTGTTTTTTTGAAAGAATAAGAATAGTTTCGAGATAATTTTCAACTGCTTCCGTTATAGCCATTCTGTTTCCCC
>CAMWGS010000211.1 GCA_947173865.1 uncultured Ruminococcus sp. | reverse complement strand
GCATATTATGCGTGCTTTGATTGAATACGGTTATGCACTTGAATTTTACGGTGACCTTGACCGTGAGCTTTTCAATTCCGAAACGGGTTCATGCTATGTTGAGCGTGAATATCCTGATGTTAATTTTGTTATAGATTTGATTCATACTGCAAAGGGCGTAGCTGTAATGGCACACCCTGCCCATTATGACAGTATTGAACTTCTTGAAGAACTTGCTGAAAAAGGGAAAATTGACGGTGTGGAAGTCGGTCACTGGTCTGCTGACGAAAATTACAGACGTGAACTTTCTGCAATCGCTTCACGATACGAACTTATTGAGACGGGCGGTTCTGATTTTCACGGCTTGTATAATAATGTACCGACGCATCTTGGCAGTGAATCAACGACAAAGGAAAATCTTGACAGAATTTTAAAACTTTCGTCAAAAATGAAGTAAGGAAATAATAAAGTGAAAGAAATGGAAGTAAAAATCATACCCGCACTTATATCCGCCGTACTGCTTGTTATATTCATATCTCCGGTATTTATGGGCATTTTCAACATAGGAAATGCAGTCGGTATAATTGTATCGGGAAGCCTGACCGGAACGTTTGTATTCTGGAAGCCGTTTACGGAATTTGTAAAGCAGGTCTGGAACAAGCCGACGGGAAAAATATTTATTTGTATCTTCACGGCGATAGTGAGTATATGTGTTGTAATTGCTGTGATTATAAGTATTTTCATGATAAGGGCGGTTAACGACCCTCCTGAAGATGAAAATACGACTGTTGTTGTGCTGGGGTGCAAGGTCAAGGACGGCAAACCGAGTCTCATGCTTAAACGCCGTCTTGACTGTGCGTATAAATATCTTTCCGAACACGAAAGCGTTAATGTTGTTGTTTCGGGAGGTCAGGGCAGTGACGAAATTATAAGCGAGGCACTGTGTATGAGGAATTATCTCGTTGAAAAGGGAATTTCCCCCGAACGTATTTTCATGGAGGACAAGTCAACGAACACTTCCGAAAATCTTGAATTTTCAAAAGAGATTATCAGCCGTGAGGGACTACCCGAAAATATAACTCTTGTTACTGACGGTTTTCACCAGTGCCGTGCAGAAATGCTTGCAAATAAACTTGATATAAACCCGAATAATATTTCAGGATATACTTCATGGTATATTGTGCCTGTTTACTGGGTAAGGGAATGGTTCGGAATAGCATATTACTACATTTTCGGATAAAATATGAAATTTGTTATTAAAAAATCAAACACCAATACCTATCTTTGTACAAAACATCTTGATGTCTGTAATGATGAGTTTGCAAGGCGTTTTAATTCTGAGAAACAGGCAAGAGCCTATGCAGGAAGCTCAAATTTCAGAAAAGGTGAGTATTTACTCGTTCCTGTGACCGATAATATCGGAGATATGACGGATATTGTTTCATTAAAAGAAAAGGTATCTGATACAATTCTTAAAGATGAGTGTATTCGTGCGTCAGAATCAGATGCCGAATAACATAATTTATCTTTCATGTGTTGCAACGTCGGAAAAATTATGGTATAATTGTCTTATATAATAATAAAGTAAAGGAATGATGTATTTGAAAATAAGTTTTTCAACACTTGCTTGTCCCGAATGGTCATGGTCGGATATTTATTCGATTGCAAAGGATTTTCACTTCAACGGAATTGAACTCCGTGGTCTCGGCGACGAGATTTCGTCTGTAAAAGCCAAGCCGTTTACAGATGCCCGTTTACCAAAGACCATTGAGAAACTCAGTTCTCTCGGACTGGAAATCCCCTGTCTTTCTTCAGGTGTGTGCCTTAAGGACAAAGACAAGTTTGCTGAAGCTGAATCTGAAATAACCGAATATGCAAAACTTGCACAGAAACTCAATACTCCTTATGTAAGAGTGCTTGCAGATGATAAATGCAGTCCCTGTGAAGATATTGACGACGAATGGATTGCAGAAGCACTTACAAATCTTATTCCCGTTGCCGAAGAATATAATATAACTCTGCTTGTTGAGACGAACGGTGTTTACAGTGATACCGCACGTCTTGCAAAGATTCTTGATAAAATTAAAAACCGTAAAATTGCTGTCCTCTGGGATATGCACCACCCATATCGTTTTGCGGGTGAGTCCCCTGAAACCACTGTTTCAAATCTCGGAGAATATATTAAATATGTTCAGGTCAAGGACAGCGTAATGAACAGTGACGGACAAGTTGAGTACCGCATTATAGGCAATGGTGATATTCCGATAAATAAAATGATTGAATTACTTCAGTCAGTAAATTATACAGGCTATGTTTCTCTTGAATGGGTAAAACGCTGGTCGAGCAAACTTTCCGACGCAGGAATAGTTATTCCTCAGTTTTCCGAATATATGAAGCCGTATCAGACAAAGCACAAACATTCCCTTCAGGACAATATGAGAGGTACGGGAAAATATCCTTGGCCCAAAGAGAGAATTATAAATTATACATTCCCTGATATTCTTGACCGTATATGTGAAGAATTTCCCAATCAGTACGCTTTCCGCTATACAGAGCTTGACTACACAAGAACATATTCTGAATTCAGGGACGATGTTGACACGTTTGCACGTTCACTTATGGCTATGGGCGTTAAAAAGGGTGACCATGTCGCTATATGGGCTACCAATGTTCCGCAGTGGTATATTACTTTCTGGGCAACAACCAAAATAGGTGCGGTTCTTGTTACGATGAACAGTGAATACAGGATTCATGAAGCCGAATATCTTCTTAAACAGTCAGATACAAGTACGCTCGTAATGATTGACGGTATAAAAGATATAAAATATGTTGACATAATCAGGGAACTTTGTCCCGAACTTGAAAGCTGTGAGGCAGGAAAGCTTAATTCCGAAAGACTTCCTTTCCTTAAAAACGTAATTACAGTAGACTCAAAGAATAGTGGTTGTTATACATGGGAGGAAGCTGTTGAACTTTCAAAAAATGTTCCTTACAGTGAGGTTGAGAAAGTAAGAAGAACTATTGATATCCATGATGTCTGCAATATGCAGTATACATCAGGAACAACAGGTTTTCCGAAGGGCGTTATGCTTACACACTATAATGTTGTAAACAATGGTAAAGCTATCGGTGACTGTATGGACTTGTCAACGGCAGACAGAATGATGATACAAGTACCTATGTTCCACTGTTTCGGAATGGTTCTCGCTATGACTGCTTCCATGACTCATGGTACTACAATGTCTCCTATAACAAGATTCTCTCCACGAAAAGGACTTAATTGTATAAACAAGGAAAAAATAACGTGTTTTCACGGCGTTCCGACTATGTTTATTGCAATGCTCGGACATCCCGATTTTGAAAAGACTGATTTTTCATATATGCGTACAGGTATAATGGCAGGTTCTCCGTGTCCGATAAAGACAATGGAAGAAGTTATCGAAAAGATGAACATGAAAGAAATCTGTATCACATATGGTCAGACGGAAGCTTCTCCTGCCACTACCATGAGCAAGACCACTGACAGCATTGAACAGCGTGTTAATACAGTAGGCGGTCCTATTTTCGGTGTTGAGTGCAGAATAGTTGACCCCGAAACGAATGAAGAACTGCCTGACGACGTTGACGGTGAATTTGTTGCAAGGGGCTACAATATAATGAAAGGCTACTATAAAATGCCAGAAGCTACTTCGGCGGCTATTGACTCTCAGGGCTGGTTACATACGGGCGACCTTGCAAGACGTCGTTCCTCTGACGGATATTACAAGATTACAGGACGTATCAAAGATATGATTATACGTGGCGGTGAGAATATTTATCCGAAAGAAATCGAAGATTTCCTTTATACAAATCCGAAAGTAAAGGACGTTCAGGTAATAGGCGTTCCAGATGAGGACTACGGTGAGGAAATTATGGCTTGTATCGTTCTCAAAGAGGGTGAGACAGCAACACCGCTTGAAATAAAGAAATTCTGCAAACAGCGTATGGCAGGGCATAAATGTCCGAAATATATTGACTTTGTGGACGGTTTCCCGATGAATGCCGCTGGAAAGATTCTCAAGTATAAGATGAGAGAACAGGCAGTTGAAAAGCTTAAACTTGAAAAAGCGGAAAGTATAGTGACTGCATAAA
>CAMWGS010000210.1 GCA_947173865.1 uncultured Ruminococcus sp. | reverse complement strand
GTAATTATTATAGGAAGTGCAGGTGCGGGAAAAAGTACGTTTGCACGGAAATTAAGGGATAAAACAAATCTGCCTTTATATTATCTTGACATGATATGGCATAAACCCGACCAGACCAATATATCACGAAATGAATTTGATTCAATTCTGAATAGTATAGTTAAAAAGGACAGTTGGATTATTGACGGAAATTATCAGCGTACACTGGAAATGCGTCTAAAAGAATGTGACACGGTCTTTTTACTGGATTTTCCGACAGAAATATGTCTTTCGGGTGCAGAATCACGCATAGGCAAAAAGCGTGAGGATTTGCCGTGGACAGAAACAGAATTTGACAACGAATTCAGACAGTTTATCATTGATTTTTCTGAAAATCAACTTCCCGAAATCTATAAATTACTGGAAAACTATAGGGAAAATAAGAATATTATTATTTTTTATTCAAGAGAAGAAACTAATGACTATCTGCAACATGATATTTAAAGTCAATAAAAAATCCCATTTGTTAAAGGATACAGTATAATTTAATTATACTTAAATCAGCATTTAACAAAAGGGATAAATTTTTATGCCCGAAGAATATTTATAGTTTTTTTATTTGTCGTCACCGACTATTTTTTCATAGCTTTCTTCTGCCTTTTTTTCTTCTTCAATTTTCTGTGCTTTCTTTGCTCCGGCAGATGCACCTTTTTTTCCTCTTGACATAAGTACTACCGCAAAAACAGCAACCGCAAGTATAAGACCGACTGCTATAATTATAAATGCTGTCTTTTTGAGACTTCTGTCCGCAACATCGTAATCAATTTTATTTTCCTTTGCGTACTTAAGGGCGGACGAATCAGAATATACGCTCATACTGAAATTGTCCTGATTTGTAATTTCCTGCCCGTCAAGTTTATAACCGAAAGCGTTTTCTCCGATTGATGTCACACTTTTCGGAACGTTTATCTTTGTAAGATTTTCACAGCCGAGAAATGCATTTGCTCCGATTGATGTCACACCCTCCGGAATAATAGCCTTTGAAATTCCGCTGTAGGCAAACGCTTCTTCACCTATTTCCGTAACAGTAGTTGGAACGGAAACTGATTCAAGGCTTGAACAGTACATGAATGCACCTGCTTCAAGTATAGTAAGTCCCTGTTCAAAATCAACTTTTTTAAGGGATTTGCAGTTTGCAAATGCGTCTGCACCGATAGTCGAAACCGATGACGGAATAAACAGATTTTCAATTTTCTGACAGGCGGAAAATGCTCCGGATTTTATTATCGCAATGGTATTGTCAATATACAAATCCCCTTCCAGTTCGACAGAACCACGGTAAATCTCAGATTTTGCCTTATTATAAAGTATTCCATCATCAAAGACAAAAGACGGACATTCCGAAACATCGAATGAAGAAAGTGAGTAGCAGTCCGTAAAAGCTTCGGGATTTATTGTGGTAAGGGATTCGGGAAGCTTCAGGCTTTCAAGGCTGGTACACTGTGCAAAGGCATAATTTCCGATAGCTGTTAAAGTATCGGGCAATTCAACATCAGTAAGTGAAGTACATCTCATGAAAGCACACGTTGATATTTCGGTTACAGTATCGGGAATAACAATCTTTTTAAGGGAAGTACAGCCTACAAATGAATTCATTCCGATTGAACGGATTGTATTCGGAAGTTCAAGTTCCGATATACCTTTACAGCCTATAAATGCACCGTCTCCTATTGCCGTTACTGCATAGCCGTTTCTCATTGACGGAATAGTTTCTATTATGGAATTGGTCTCACAACCCGTTATAGTGTATGAACCGTTTACAAGTTCATATGTTAAAGTACCGTCCGTGAGAGTGTCTTCAGGTCCTTCGAGATTGTCGGCATAGGAAGAAACAGCTGTAACAAAAGAAAAGGACATCACAGCAGAAACAGCCGTCACTAAAAGTTTTTTCAGATTCATATTATTTTTCCTTTCTCTTTCCTGCTTTTTTCTTTTTTACGTTCTTGACAACAAAAAATCCTGTAAGTCCGATAATAAGCGTTGCTATGATTCCCACAACTGCCCAAAGAAATCCCACAACAACATTTTTGCCGAAAATTTCAACAGTACCGCTTACAACCTCTATTCCACAGGCTTTTGCATACTGATAAGCCGTTGAATTCTCGTTGGCGTAAATCTTAAATCCGTCAACAGTTACCATATTGTCTTCAGAAGATGTTTCACCAGATTCGGCAGCAGCGGAATCAAATTTATAACCAAAGGCATAGTCTCCGATAGTATCGGTACTTTCATAAACACGTATACCCGTAAGACCTGAACAGTCTGCAAAAGCATAGACATCTACTGTCTTTAAATTTTTGGAAAGTACTGCTTTTTTCAGACTCTTACTTCCCTCAAATGCATATGCACCTATTTTTTCAACGCTCGGCAGTTCAACTTCCTCAAGATAAAAATTATTGCAGAATGCAGACATTCCTATTTCTTTTACACCGTCGGGAACTGTGAATTTTTTTTCGCTTTTTGACGCAGGATAAGCTAAAAGAACAGATTTGTCCTTATTGTAGAGAACATCGTTTTCAGAAGAATATTCACCGTCTCCGTCTGTAATGTTTATTGACTGTAAAAGTATACATGACATAAAAGGTTCATTTCCCTCAATTGTCTTACAGTTTCCCGAAATTGTTATATTTTCAAGGGCACTGCACATTACAAAAGCACTTTCTCCTATTGTCTCAGCACCGTTTATAGTCAGATTTTTAAGATATGCACAGTTATAGAAGGCAAGTTTATCAATTGTCTTTACGGATTCGGGGATAATTATTTCTTCCGCAGTACAGCCCTCAAATGCACTTGTATATATTCTTGTTACGGGCATACCGTTGATTTCGGACGGAATTTCTATTGCAATATCAACCGAATCACAGCCTGTAATTATTGCCTCGCCGTTTATTGAAGTATATTCAAAATCTTCATACATTGATTTGTCGAAAGAATTATATTCTTCCTGTTCTTCTGCTGCTTCGGGGGTAGTAAATTCAAAATCGTTGCTGTAGCCGTATTCTTCGTCTGATTCTTTTGCATAGATATGTGCTGCCGAACCGTATGAGCCTATAATAAGAAAACCGTCAATAGCTGTTGTTTCGTCGGAGTAACCGAAAGCACTGTAACCTATTTCGGTAACGGAATCGGGAATCTGAATTTTTGTAAGTGATGTACCCATAAAAGCATACTGTTCTACATAAGTAAGAGAGTCGGGCAGTGTTACTTCTTTAAGGCTTCCGCAGGTCATAAATGCACCCATATCTATTTCCTGAAGTGTATCAGGCAGAAGAACTTCACTGAGTGATGTACATTCCGCAAAACCTGCCACACCGATTACTTCAAGAGCTGTACCACTAAGGTCAACGGATTTCAGATTAGCATTTCCGCCTACACCGAAATTTCTTATATTTTCAAGTGTTGACGGGAATTTTATTTCACTCAGTTTCGTATTATAAATACTTGCCAAGCCTATCTCCTTTACACCTGAGGGAATTTCCAAGCTGTTTCCCTCCTTAGCAGACGGATAACAGATAATCATTGATTTGTCTTTCAGATAAATTACACCGTTTTCAGAAATATAATTCTCATTTGCTGAATCAACCGTTATTTCCCTGAGTTGCGGACAGTATATAAAAGGATTGTCCTCAGATATATATGTAACAGATGCAGGTATACTTATTGTTTCATATATCTGGTCGGGACTGTCTCCGAAAGCCTTTCCGCTGAGTTCTGCAACGGTCATGCCGTCGATACTTTCAGGAATTACAAGGTCTGTTTCCGTGCTTGTACAGCCTTCAATGCATATTGTTCCGTCGTCTATGACAGAATACATGAAGTCTCCCGAAGTTACATAGTCATTTTCAGTCTGTGTTTCATCATTTTCTTCGGTTTCAGCCTGTTCTTCCTCTGTAATACTTTCTGTTACGGTTTCTTCCGTTTCTTCGGCGAAAACACTGTTAACCGATGCTGACGCTGAAAAGCATATCAGCAGACTCATTAAAAAAGCCGTTGTTTTTTTATATTTAAACATATTTTTTTCCTCTCAAAAAAATTTACCTCGTACATTATATCACAGGATAAATAATATTG
>CAMWGS010000209.1 GCA_947173865.1 uncultured Ruminococcus sp. | reverse complement strand
GTCTGTGCGATTACTTTCAGGTCTACGTCAGGGGCTAAAGGCTTGTTTTTGGCATGAACGTTAAGAATTTCTTCACGTCCCTTTACATCGGGATAGCCGACAACAATCTGTCTGTCAAAACGTCCGGGTCTTAAAAGAGCAGGGTCAAGAATATCACGTCTGTTTGTTGCGGCGATTACAATAACACTTTCAGTGCCTGTGAAACCGTCCATTTCAACAAGGAGCTGGTTAAGTGTCTGTTCACGTTCATCGTGACCGCCTCCGAGACCTGCACCTCTGTGACGGCCTACAGCGTCAATTTCGTCGATAAAGATAATTGCAGGAGCGTGTTTTTTAGCCTGTTCAAAGAGGTCACGGACACGTGAAGCACCTACGCCGACAAACATTTCAACAAAGTCAGAACCTGAAATGGGGAAGAAAGGACAGCCTGCCTCACCTGCAACCGCTCTTGCAAGGAGGGTTTTACCTGTACCGGGAGGCCCTAACAGAAGTACGCCTTTCGGTACTTTTGCACCGATTTCCTTGTATTTGTTCGGGTGCTTGAGAAAGTCAACTATTTCTTCAAGTTCCTGTTTTTCTTCTTCAGCACCTGCAACGTCCTTGAAAGTAGCTTTTCTTGCACTTGCCTGATTCTTCAGATTGGCTTTTCCGAAAGACGAATATTTTCCGCCTCCTCCGCTCTGTTTCATCATGAAGTAAAGTATTGCAATACCCAGCAGAATCGTAAGAACGACAGGAATAAGAGAATATAACCATGTTCTGTCGGTAATCTTTATATAGTCCTGTTTCAGCGGTTCATCTGGGTACTTTTTGTTGTATTCCTGCCTGTAGTTTTCCGTATCGTCAAGGAAAATGCTTACATTCGGGACTTCATACTTCTTTCGGGTTTCCTCACCTCTAAGCTGGTAAGTAAGTTCACCTGTGCCGAGGTCGAGCTTATAATATGAAACCTCATAGTTGTCAAAATGACTGATTACGTTTGTATAGTCATTTTTATCCGTTGTTCCCGAGAGCCTTGTGCTTACAAAATAAATGCAGAAAATGGCAAGCAGAACAATGAAAAGATAAGTGAAAATACCCTTGTTCTTTTTTGGTGTCAAAATATCCACTCCAATCTTGTTATTTGTTTCTTACTGAAATTTTCAGAAATTTTCTTGTATTGCAGTCCGTTGCAACACGTTCGGCAACACCGAGATATTCCGCAAATATAGTGCCTTCCTCATCTTCGAGAAAGTGCATTTCTTCACGCAGTGCCGACGGGACTTTTTCGTTGATAAGTTTTTTTACAGAGGAAGTAAAATCTTTACCCGAAAGTCTTATTTTGTCGCCGAATCTGCGGTTTCGCAGAATAACCCTTCCTATTATTTTATCATAGTCAAGAAGATAAAATGTTAATTTTTTGTGAACGTCCTGAATTTTCCGAAAATCATCACATAAAATGACCTCACTGAAAAGTATTTTGTCGGGGAAAATCATGTTTTAGCCTGTTTTCAGTTCAGCCGAAATAAATTCCTGTTCTTTTTTACGTGGAATCTTTTTAAGTTCGGAAGTTTTTCCGTCTGAGACGAAAAAAATATTTCCCGAAATATTTATTTTTCCTCCACTGACAAGAACCGTATCCGCTTCTTCAAGTCTTTTATGTGAGTAGGGGAGCGAATTTTCGGACAGAAGTCCTGCTATACATCTTCGGCGTATAACTTCGTGAAATTTATTCAGACCGTTAAGTCTGTTGCCGTTTCTGCATACTGACAATGCTTTTTCTGTCTGTTCTTCTATAAGGGAATTTTCCGACCTTACTGCATCAGTGGAATTTACCGACGTTTCAATTACCGACGGATTTATATCTTTCAGAACTGGAATTATCTGATGACGGATTTTGTTTCTTGTGTAGTCGTCGGAAAGATTTGTGCTGTCTGTGACATAATTCTGTCCTTTTTCTTTCAGATATTTTTCAATCTCATAACGGTTGACCGTAAGAATAGGACGGATTATGTTGTCACGTACAGGCGGAATACCTGCCAGTCCCTTTAATGCAGAACCTCTTGCAAGATTGAGGATAACCGTTTCAAGATTATCGTCTGCATTGTGTGCGGTTGCAATTTTGCCGTCCTCTGCATTTTCACTGAACAGTGAATATCTCAGTTTTCTTGCACTTTCTTCAACGGAAAGTGCGTTTTTTTCCGCAAATTCCGTGACATTGCAGGAAACGGCAGTAAACGGTATACCAAGCTTTGCACAAAGGTCATGACAAAATTTTTCGTCACGGTCACTTTCCGCACCCCTTAGACAGTGGTTCACATGAAGTGCCTTTATAGTAAAATCAATTTTTCTGCTGAGTTCACAAAGCACAAGAAGAAGGCAGACACTGTCCGCACCGCCCGAAAGACCGCATATAACAGTATCGCCTTTATTTATCATATTATGTTTTTTTACAAAAGAAAATATTTTATTTATCATTTTTCTAATTCTCCGCCGGTTTGCTGAAGTCCGGATTTGAGAAGCGTGTATGCTGACCGTCCCATATAAGCTGAACCGTTCCCGTTTCACCGTGACGGTTTTTAGCTATAATACATTCTGAAATGTTCTGCTGAGTGCTTTCCTTGTTATAGTATGCGTCACGGTAAAGAAAAAGTACTATATCTGCGTCCTGCTCAATAGAACCCGATTCACGCAAATCTGCAAGCATAGGGCGTTTGTCGGTACGGCTCTCAACGGCTCGTGAAAGCTGTGAGAGAAGAATTACAGGGACATTCAGTTCTTTCGCCATTATTTTCAGCTGTCTTGTTATTTCCGAAATTACAACAACTCGGTTGTCTGAGCGTGAAGTGGAAGTCATAAGCTGAAGATAGTCGATAATTACAAGACCAAGATTTTTTATACGTCTTAATTTTGCTTTTATCTGCTGAACTGTCATACTTGCGGTATCGTCGATATAAATCGGCAATGAACTCAGATAACCCGCACCTGTTGCGAGTTTTACCCAGTCGTCACCGCTTATACGTCCGTTTCTGAAACTGTTTGAATCTACAAGAGATTCGGTAGAAAGCACACGTGTCGCAAGCTGTTCCTTTGACATTTCGAGATTAAACGTCACAACGTCCTTTTCTGTTCGTTTTGCAACGTTTACCGCAATATTCATGGCAAATGAAGTTTTTCCCATAGCAGGACGTGCCGAAATTATAATGAGGTCTGATTTGTTGAGACCTGATATAAGACTGTCAAGCAGGGTGAAGCCTGTTCTTGCACCGATATATTTTTCTTTGTCAGGACCTGAAATTTTACCGAGTCTGTCATAAGCTTCGGCAATAGCGTCGGAAAGTGGAGTAAGACCTTTCACGTCACGTCCCTGGCGTATATCGTATATCTGCTGTTCGGCGGAATCAAGAAGAATCTGTGAATCACTTTCGCCTGACTGGATATTCTCAAGAATACTTTTCGCCACATAACCCAGACTTCTTATCATATACTTGTCTGCAACTATTTTGCAGTAGCTTGAAATATTTGCGGTTGACGGCAGTGTGTTTGCTATTTCAGCGAGATAACGTCGACCTTCGGTAAGTGTATCAAATATGCCAAGCTTTTCCGTTTCGTTAAGTACTGTAACTATATCAACGGGAACACCTGAAGTGAACATTCTGAATATTATTGAATATATTTCCTTGTGCTGTTCACTGTAGAAATATTCAGGTCTTATCATTTCAACTACTTCGGGAAGTACGGAAGGGTCGGCAAGCACTGCACCTATAACCGATTGTTCTGCTTCGATGCTGTGTGGCAGTTCACGGGCGGAGAAAATTATATTATTTTCGTCCATACGGTGTCACCATATCAGCCTTCAATAACTTCAACGTCAATTTTTTCGGAAATTCCGTTATAAAGCTTGATTACAGCGTTGTAAGAACCGAAATTCTTTATATCAGAACTGAGAGTGATTTTCTTCTTGTCAACTTTTACGCCGAGCTGTTCATTCATTGCATCGGCAACGTTTCCGGCAGTAACAGAGCCGAAAAGTTTGCCGTTAGAGCCTGCTTTTGCCTTTATATTTACTTTTTTGCCTTTGATTTTTTCGGCAGCTTCTTTTGCAGCCTGAATTTCGAGGTCAATTTTGTGCTGTGCGGAGG
>CAMWGS010000208.1 GCA_947173865.1 uncultured Ruminococcus sp. | reverse complement strand
ATGGCAATATTCTTTCCTATGTTTACACTGCTTGAAGATTTCGGATATCTCCCACGAATAGCGTTCAATCTCGACCACGGTTTCAGGTGTGCAAATGCCTGCGGAAAACAGGCTATAACTATGGCTATGGGATTCGGTTGCAATGCCTGCGGAGTTACGGGATGCAGGATTATTGATTCACCACGTGAAAGACTTATTGCAATAATTACAAATAATTTCGTTCCCTGTAACGGGCGTTTTCCGACTATTATCATGATAATTACAATGTTTTTTGTAACGTCGGGAAGTATTATGTCTGCTATCATTCTTCTTGGTGTCATAATTCTCGGTGTTATAATGACACTTATCATGTCCAAAATTCTGTCCTGCACAGTACTGAAAGGAGTTGCCTCTTCATTTACTCTTGAACTTCCCCCCTACCGAAAACCACAGTTTACAAAAGTTCTTGTGCGTTCAATATTTGACAGAACTATTTTCGTACTCGCAAGAGCCTGCACCGCTGCTGCACCGTGTGGTCTGCTGATATGGATTGTCTCAAATGTCCATATCGGAGAAAATACACTGCTTTCATTAACATCTGATTTTCTTGACCCCTTCGCATCTCTCATGGGTCTTGACGGTGTTATACTTCTCGCTTTTATACTTGGATTTCCTGCAAATGAAATTGTTTTCCCTATAATACTTATGACATATCTTGCACAGGGCAGTCTGACTGAAATGTCCGACACTGTTCAGCTACATTCATTACTTACAGACAACGGATGGAACATGACCACCGCTTTATGTATGATGGTTTTTACACTGTTTCATTTCCCTTGTGCCACAACCTGCATGACAATAAAAAAGGAAACAAAAAGTATAAAATGGACCGCACTTAGTTTTGTACTGCCGACAATCACAGGAATTATTCTGTGTATGATTATAAACGCCGTAAGCATGATATTATAAAAACATATGAAAAACCGCACCGAAAAATTTCAGTGCGGTTTATTGTGTTTTGTGATGTCAATTTTTTTAGGCTGTTCTTTTCTGAAAACGATGTTTACAGTATTATGCTTATCATTGAATATTACTGAAAACGGTCTTGTATTTTTATTCATGTGTGAAGTGTGCAGAAGTGCGGACAATGTTTTTTCCCTGAGTTCTTCGGGACTTATAAATTCTCCTTTGTCTGTCACCGTACGGAATATTATTTTGTTTTCATTGAAACGATTTACAATAAATTCAAAAAGTTCCTGATAAGTTGAGACAAAACTGTTTGTACTGTAAAAATAATTCAGACGTGAATCAATACATTCAGGGAGAGGCACTTCCCTTAAAACCTGATGGTCAAGCATTATTTCCTTTGTTGTGAGATTGAAATAATCATAACTTATATATTGTATATCTTCATGGTACATATTGTCCCACGTCACATCAACATGATACGATTCATTTCCTATTTTTACAAGATTCCATGCATGATAGTCGTCTTTTGAAAAATCGCCCTCATGGTTTGCCTTGCCAAGTACTACTATACATTTCATTCCGAACTGATTACAGAGAAGTTTGAAAGCTTTTGCAATTCCTTCACATACTGCCTTATTATCAAGGAAAACACCTACTATTGAATGTGCATTGAAACAGTCGTTTCTTTTAAGCGAGTCATAGTCATATGCCACACTCTTCGCTATACTGTCATGCAGATATTTTTCAAGTCTGAATTCGTCATTTATAAACGTCTGTGCCTTTTCGGTGACCTTATTTATAATTTTCTGTATATCGCCGTTTATAGCGTTGATTTCACTGATATTGTAAATATATTCAGGCATAAGAATATAGTACCCTGTATATCCTGCCATTTTTATAACAGTCTGATTTATATAATAAAAATGAGGATTATCATAAAGAACTTTCAAATAAGTTTCCTGAACCGTTTCAGGCGTTACGTCAAGTGATATGACTATATTAAGGGAATAAGCGGAAAGCCCGTTATAAATGGTTTTATAGATTTCTCTTTCTTCCCTGTTCATAATTATATAATAATATCTGTCATTTTTCATTATATCACTCTCATTGTCCAAATATTTTTAAGTACTTCTCAATAGCCTCCCACATTAAGTTCAAATTCGTCAGCAGACACAACTTCTCCCGACTCTCCGCACCATCTGCAATTGAATGATTTATTTTTTGACGACCAGCAGGTAAGTTTTCCGCATGACGAACATTTTACCCAGCCTGTTGAACTGCAATGAGGACAACCGGGGTATTCGTTGTCAAACTCAATCCGTCCTGAAATAATAGTATTTGTGTAGCCCTCATTTGAAGCACTTTTTTCACTGAGTGGAAATGCCCATGTACAATACCACACATCATCATTTCTTTTTTCAATGCGTATTCCGAATGAATCAGAAGACGACGCACACCGTGCCATTACTATATTTGCTTCTTTTACATTATTTTTCATGATACGCTCCCATTATATTTTATATTTCTTGATTTACAATACATTTCCGCATAACTGTTGTTTCTTATCGTAATTTCAAGACTCGGACAGTCATTGAATGCACCTTCACCAATATACTTTACGCTTTCACCTATAGTTATATTTTTCAAATTCCTGCAACCTGCAAAAGCAAGTGAACCTATTTCAGTCACCTTTCTAGATATAATAATATTTTCAAGAGACTCACAGCGATAAAACGCATAATTTCCTATACTTAAAAGATTCATCGGAAACATGAACCTTTCAAGACCTGTACAGTATTCAAAGGCCTTGTCGCCTATCTTCCGTAAATTGCCTGTAAAAGTAACAGTCTTAAGATTAACCGCACAGCTGAAAGCTCTGTACCCTGCTTCTTCAACAAAGTCTTCAAAATAATACCCTGCATCTGTAATTGCCGAAGGATATTTCAGCAAGATATTTCCACGTCTGTTATGAAGAACACCTTCATATGAACTGAAATTCCTGTTTTCCGTATCAGTCTGAATATATTTCAGATTAAGTGACATATAAAAAGCGTCAGGCTCTATTACTTTCAGACTTTTCGGAAGTTTTACAATTTCAGCGTTGCTATAGTCAAAAGCTTTTCTGCAAAGTCTTTTGGTATTTTCAGGAATTATATATTTCAGTCTATCACGTCTGTTTTCGGCACGAACCGCTGATTTTGTTATTTTATCAAGAAGTATACCGTCTTTTACAATATATGCACTGTTTTCGGGAACAACTATCTTTTCAAGAGAACTGCACCCTTCAAATGCACAATTTCCTATATTTTTTAGTGCGGACGGAAGATATATTTTTTTCAGATTAATGCAGTTGACAAAGGCTTTCGGATATATCGCCGTAACTGTTTCGGGCAGTGTAATTTCAGTAATATTCTTATCGGCCGCATACGCCCTGAATCCTACCGCATTACAGCTTTCGTCAATTTTATTTCCTGAAATCCTCATTTTCTTTGTAAATATTGTTTTCTGAGGTTCAGCCTTTGTTTCAGACATTTTATCTGTAAGTGAAACCGACAGTCTGCCCGAAACGTCAAGTCCGAGTGCATACGCAACTGACATTAAAGCATATTCAGAAGCGTTTTCGGTAATGCATATATCTTCTGCAATACGGTGAGAAATTTTTTTTATTTCAGATAATGTTTCGTCTGCATTTTTTCCGTAAAGTCCGATAAGTTCATTTACAGCGTTTTCATGCATGACATTCAGAATAAGCTTGCGTTCCTTTCGGTTGTCGGGTATATAATCCATAAGCATGGCGTTTGTTCTGGCAGTATTGAGAAAAAGTTCTTTGTCGTAGTCGTCCGCAAACTGCTTAAGAAGTTCTGCAATACTTTCTTTCTCACTGCTGTCTGCAACAAATCTTTCACTGCAAAACGGACACTTATATTTATTTTCAGAATCAGTAAAAAGTACTCCTGTTATTTTTCTGCATTTCGGACAACGCATTTATCCACCTCCTGAAAAAATGCGGATACATCGTTGACAAAAACAAATATATCCGCATAATTATTTTATGTTTAATTTCAATCGTCTAATATAGTTTTCGGGACAAAATCGTTATCGTAATCATCATTTTCGTCAGATTTATTTTCTTCTGAATTTTCACGTACATCGTCCGAAATATTTTCAGCGGTTTCCTGATTGAGATTTTCAGTTTCTGCGTTTGCTTCCTCACTTATAAC
>CAMWGS010000207.1 GCA_947173865.1 uncultured Ruminococcus sp. | reverse complement strand
TTTCAGAATAGTCAAGTATTATATTTCTATGCTGTATCGGTTTTATTGTTGAACGGAAAATAAAAATGATTTTATAATATATTAATTATGTTTTATTTCACTTTCGGTAAGTTTATATATATCACATACAATATCCGCAAATTCTTTCCCAAACAAATCATATGCACTCATTGATTCAAAAGAAACAGTACGGAAAGGTCTGCCGTTTTTCCACATTCTGATTACCTGCCATACTCCGTCAAGTATTGTATTTCTGCTGTCACTGATAAAGTCTTTTTCAGGAAAAAACTCACTCAAAGCTGATAATCTGATTATAAAACTTTCGGACGGCATGAAATATCCGCATATTATTTTTCCGCTTTTACCAGAATGTTTTTTTGCTTTGAGTGTCTCGGAAAAGGGACAGCAATAAATTTTATTTCCGAAAATACCACTTATTTCAGTTCTTGCATATATCGCCTTGTATGAATCCGATACCCTGTAAATACGTACATAATAAGCAAAATCAAAGTGAGACGGTATACAGTACAAATCAAATATACAGTCATTGATATTAAAATTACAATCAAGTTTCAGCCTGTGAATTTCACCAGTGGCAATCAATACATCCGACTTGTATTTTTCATATTCCATAATTATTTACTCCTTTTATTCAATACCGATTATATCATACACCCGTTACATTTTCAAGTTTTTTTCACAAATTTATGCTTGATTTTTTGTACATAATGTAGTATAATAATATAAATCCTGTTTTAAGGTAAAAAACGGTATAAAGGAGATTTATTACAATGAAAATCAAAATCGGATTCATAGGTGCAGGTAACATGGGTTCTGCAATAATGAAAGGTATTTCAAAATCTGCCGTAAAGGCTGAACTTTACGCTTTTGACCCCGACCGTTCAAAAGTTGACGGTCTTAGTGAATACGGTGTAAAATACTGTGCAAGTGAGACTGAACTTGTTTCGGAATGTAAATATGTATTTCTTGCGGTAAAGCCACAGATTATCGAAGGTGTTCTTGAAACTTCCGCACCTGCCGTAACTGCCGATACGGTTCTTATTTCCATTGCGGCAGGAATAAGCGACGAATTTATAGCAGGAAAAACACGCCCCGACGCTAAAGTAATTCTTGTAATGCCAAATACTCCCCTGCTTCTCAGTGAAGGTGCGTCGGCTCTTTCCCATAACAATACAGTTACAGACGAAGAATTTGAAACTGTCATGAACATATTCAGAATATGTGGAAAAGCTTCTGTCATCTCAAAGGACAAAATGAAAGAAATAATCGCCCTCAACGGAAGCAGTCCTGCATTCATATATCTCTTTGCAAAGGGTTTTATCGACTATGCCGACTCAGTGGGAATTGACAGAAACTCCGCTACTGAACTTTTTACACAAAGTCTCATAGGTTCTGCAAAGATGATTACCGATTCAGGATACTCAATTGACGAACTTATAAAAATGGTTTCTTCACCGGGCGGTACTACAATCGCAGGTCTTGACAGACTCTATGAAGGCAACCTTACTGAAACGGTAAAGAACTGCTGTGAAAGCTGTACAAAAAGGGCTTACGAACTTTCAAAGTAAATTATGTTCTGATTTCTGAAAAAGGGGCATATCCTTTGTATAAAAAGAAAGGACTGACCCTATATGAAACATCTGAATTATACGGAAACAAGAAAACGCAATCTTAGCTTTTTTTTGCTTTGTACTGCTGTATCTGTCGGAATTATGGCAGGAGCGGTATACAGTGCGGGACATTCTGCGGAAAATCCGTGGATACATCAGTATTTTTCACCTGCTCACTGCGGTGGAACAATATATGAAGTTTTCAGAAATACTTCAGTATCACTCCTGCTTTTTGTCGGAACGGCATTTCTTTTTGGTATATCAGCATTCGGACAGCCTGTCGGAATAATGATGCTGATATACCGTGGTTTCGGAATAGGAGCATCAGCAGCTTATGAGTATATCAATAAAGGTATGCACGCCATGCCTTCGGTACTTTTACTGATTCTGCCCGAATGTATAGCCGTGACTTTAATTTCAGTTCTCGCAGTACGGGAACTTATACGTTCGGCAAATTCGCTATTTCTGTACCTTACCGCAGACGTTTCCCACAGTGAAATGACTTTCAGGCTCTATTGCCTTAAATTTGCCGTACTTACTGTTATATCGCTTATTATTTCGGTTTTTTCAACTGTAATGAACTATATCTTTTCAGGACTGAGATGATTAAAAAACAAAACGGAGGATTTTAAAAATTGGGAATATTTTCAAACGACTACGAAAGCAGAGGTGCGGGCATTGCAAAAAATGCACCGAAGAAAACAGGTCTGCGGTTATTTTTTGAAATCTTTTTCAGAAAATTCTGGAAACTCATACAGGTAAATATGCTTTACTTCGTCTTTTTTATACCTGTATTTCTTATACTCGCATCTCTCAGCTTCATACCAAACGGCGTTGTCTCACTGATATGTGCAGGGCTTTCCCTTGTACTGTTCGTGGTCAACATAGGACCTGCAACCGCAGGAATGACAAAAATAATGCGGAATTACGTTCTTGAAAAACATTCATTCATAGTAAACGACTTCTTCAAGGCTTTCAGGACAAATTTCAAAAAAGCCTCACTTATAGGTTTTATTGACTGTTTCATTATGCTTTCGGTTTATGCGTCGTTTCAGGTTTATCCTGTACTTGCAGAACAGGCAGAAACAAAACTGATGTATATTCCGATGGTTATAACTTTCAGTCTCGCAATTGTAATAATGATGATGAACTACTATATATTCCTTATGCTTATCGCAACAAACCTGTCATTGAAGAATCTCATTAAAAATTCCTTTGCACTTGCTTTCGTCGCACTGAAACAGAATATTATCACTTTTATAATTACTGCCGTTACAACCGTCGGAATGTTTTTACTCTACATCTACATGAGCCCCCTTTTCCTTATGCTTATACCGTTCATGCCTATGGCGTTCATATGGTTTGTAACCTGCTTCAACAGCTATCCCATGATTCAGAAATTCGTGATAAATCCGTACTATGCAAGCATAGGAGAGGTAAACCCCGAACTCGCAGAAGAATCCACCGACGAAGAAGAACCCGTATTTCAGGATATGGGCGGTAAGGAAAAACCGATTGAAAAACGTAAAAAGAGCAAGGGCAGAAGAATTTCATAAAATAGGATAAAACGGCTTTCTTTCAGAGAGCCGTTTTTCTGTGTAATAAATTACCAGTGATTATTGCATTATTTTCAGGCAATAATATCAATATCACAATCAAAATCGGGAGATATTGTTATTATGGCTTACAATAAAGTAGTAATTTCGGGAATAAATACCTCTGAACTTACCGTTCTTAAAGAGGAGGAGAAAATAGCTCTCCTTCGGGAAATAAAGGCAACCAACAGCAAAGAGGCAAGGGACAGGCTTATAAAAGGAAATCTCCGTCTTGTCCTGAGCGTCATACAGAAATTCACGGGCAGGGGCGAGGACATTGACGACCTTTTTCAGATAGGTGTTATGGGTCTTATAAAGGCTATAAATAATTTCGACCTTTCAAAAGAAGTCCGTTTCTCCACATACTGCGTACCGATGATAAGCGGTGAACTCCGCCGTCATCTCCGTGACTACAGTCAGGTGAAAGTCAGCCGTTCGCTCCGTGACCTTGCTTACAAAGCTATTCAGGCTAAGGAACGTCTTACCTTTTCACTGCAACGTGAACCCAACATAGAAGAAATAGCAAACGAAATAGGCGAAAAACGTTCAGACGTTGTTATAGCACTTGAAAGCATAAGCGACCCCGTTTCACTATATGAACCCGTTTACTCAGACTCGGAAGATACACTCTACATCATGGACCAGATAGGCGACAAAAATGACGTTGACAGCTGGCTTGACGAGCTTTTTATACGTGATGCAATAAAGGAACTCGGCGAACGTGAAAAAAATATCCTGTATCTTCGTTTTTTAAAGGGAAAAACTCAGGTTGAAGTTGCGGGGGAAATAGGAATCTCACAGGCACAGGTGTCACGGTTGGAAAAAAGTGCCATAAACAGAATAAAAGGAAGTGTATAATTTTATCACTCTTTTTTCGACATTTTACTTGACTTTTTTCATTGAATGTACTACAATTATATATTATAGAACTGTCACATATAAAAATCTGAAGATGACG
>CAMWGS010000206.1 GCA_947173865.1 uncultured Ruminococcus sp. | reverse complement strand
TTATTACACATTGAAAAATACCATTCCTTTATATATAATTACCGCTGAGGGTGTTTTTTTATCACAATAACTATTATATTCCTTTTTTCCGTTAAAATCAATTGATATAAAAACCAAATTTAAGACGGTAAAATCTGTGTTTTTGGTGAATACGCTTGTACGCCGTGGACGGACATATTTTGTGTGAGTAATAATTTAATTGACTTTTAAAACATACTGTGATATAATTTTTATAAAAACAAAGGAGAGATTTTTGTGAACAGAAGAACAGGGATTTATAAACTGAATATACAGCGTGGTATTGGGGAGTGTAACGAATAATGAAAAAATTCCTGAAATCAGCTTCGTCTTTTTTAAGGGCATTTCCTAATTTTGTTGTTTTTGAACTTCTGATGAAGCTTTTTCTTGTTACGATAGGTATACCACTGCTTGCATATATTCTGAAATACACAATGAAAGTTTCCGGAGTGACATATCTTTCAGACGAAAATCTGCTTATTTACCTGCAAAATCCGACAACTATATTTGCTTTTATAGTACTTGTATTCTGTGTGGCATTTTTTACTTTCGTGGAACTTTCTGCACTTGTCGCCTGTTTTGCCTGTTACAGCAGAAATAAAAAAATTTCCGTATGGGGAATGCTTGTAACAGGACTTAAAGCTTTTGCAAAGGCTTTCAGGTGGGCAGGAATACCGAGGTTTCTTGTGTTCATGATATTTATGCCGATAGTTCAGTTTACATTTGCTTCGGGACAGTTTCTTGCTCCGCTTATGCCTATAGTAAGGACGGTTTTCAAGTCTGTAAGCAATACTTCTGCGGTAATTGTCTATATTCTGTTACAGATTCTTTTTGTTATGACGATAGTTGACAGAAGTTACAGCCTGCACTATCTTGTGCTTACAGACAATAAATTCAAGGACTGTACCAAAAAAAGCAAGTTGCTTATCAGTGGAAATAAATTCAAAATGGCAGGTTCTCTTTTTTTCTGGAGTATGTGTATGCTTGCCACAAGTGCCGTGCTTACTCTCGGACTTGGATTTATAATAGTTTTCATTATCAAAGGTTTTTCAGAGCCTGCCGTTGCTTTCAGAAGTGCATTGAAAGTACTTAAATACGCTGTACGTGTTTTTGTGGTGCTGTCTTCGTTTCTTTCCGTTCCTGCTGTCATATGCTGGATTACACACCGATTTTTTGAAGATGTAAAGGACACTGAGGAAATTTTAATTCCCGACTGCAACACAAACAAACTGAAACCGTTGTCAAGATGTATACTTGTACTGTCGCTTACTGTTGTTGGTCTGCTTCTGAATATGACATATATAAAGGCTCTTTACAACGGAAATGTAAATCTTAACATGGGTATTATTACAAAAACTCAGGTTACCGCACACAGAGGATTTTCTTCCGTTGCTCCCGAAAATACGCTATATGCATTTGAATCGGCTGTGGAAACAGGTGCAGATTATATAGAGCTTGACGTTCAGCTGACCGCAGACGAACAGCTTGTCGTCTTTCATGACAAAACCATTGACCGTACAACCGACGGAAAAGGTGAACTCAGTAAGTATACCTATGACGAACTTCAGGAGTTTTCCGCAGGAAGCTGGTACGGAAAAAACGGTGAATTTGATGATGCAAAAATTATGCTTCTTTCGGACGTTCTTGAAGCAGTCGGTGATGATATAATGCTTAACATTGAAATAAAAAATCACGGAAATGTGACGAAAACAGCAGAAAAGACCGTTGAAGTAATTGAAGAATACGACATAGAAAAGTCATGCTATGTCACTTCTTTTTCCTATACGGCACTTAAAACCGTCAAAAAGCTTAATCCGAAAATAAAAACGGGTCTTATAGCAAATGTTGCAAGTTCAACGTCGTTTTCACAGCTTAAATATATCGACGCTGTAAGTCTAAACTATATTTTTATAAATCAGAGCATTGTGAATATGGCTCATCAGAACGGAAAACGTGTTTTTGTATGGACTGTTGACCGTCCGTCAGATATGCATCATATGATTGCTATGGGTGTTGACAATATTATTACAAACCGTCCCGACAAAACTCTTGAAATGGTGGATTCAGACAGTGTGGGTGACAATATTCTTACAATTCTTGAAAAAATTTTTGGTACATGATGCATATTATTTCAGCGACTTGCATATAATATTAATGAAAAGTGATTCTCATTGCTTCTCTGACATTTTGGGGCGGATTTCATGGTGAAGTCCGCCTGTTTTTTGTAACGGAAATTGCTTGACACAATTAATAATCCGCTTTTAAGGGAGAATATTATTATGTTCAATGTTGATTTGTATGACGACCATGATTTGAAATTGTGTGAAGAATTTGCAGTTGACACAGAAGCAGGTGAAATACTTACTGAATTTGCAACAGTAAGACGTTTTCCGAAATATAATATGTCGGTTGCCATAAATCCCGACAAGAACCGTATTTTAAAAGATATGCAGTATTTCAAACTATATAATCATATATATACGAATGAGGCGACAAAAATCGCAAGAATAAAATTTCGTTCGTGTGGTTATGTGATTCACGGGAATAACGGAAAAAAGAAAAACTGGTTTCTTGACAGAAGTGAAATAAAAAATCTGACCGAAATTTTGAATTTTCAGTCAGAAAAAGATAAAGGCTATACTGTATGGGAATCACTTGTCATTAACTTCAATTATGAGTCGGGACTTGAATTTGACAAAATAAAAAAGAACAAATCAGATACATGAAGATTATTTACCCATAGATTTACAAATCCCCGATTATGAAAATTTTCTGTTTCGGTAAAGATATTTTTGTACATTCGCAATTTTTAAAATAACTTGACATTATATAGACATAGGGCATATCGCCTACCGTCTGAAAGATGCGGGAACACCATAACAGACACCACAACAAAAGTTACCAGACTAACTTTGCAATAGCTTGTGAGCAATATGCCCTATGACTGTATTATTATATCATGGGTTTATTTTGTCAAGACTTTTTTACTGTCGGTAACTTCTGTTATCGGCAGTTTTTTATTTAATGAAAGGAATGATTTTTTATGAATGAAATCACAGTTAACAATGCCAACGGTGTACTTACTGTATCAAGCTTACAGGTAGCGAAAGACTTTGGCAAGCGTCCGTCAGATGTTCATGAAGCTATTGAAAATCTCACTGCGGAAAATTCCGCAGTGAAAAATTTCTTTATCGAAAGTAGCTATATAAACGAACGTGGCAGAAAATACAGATGCTATGATATCGCTCGTGACGGCTTTTCACTTCTCGTTATGGGATTCACACGAAAAAAGGATCTCGAATGGAAACTCAGATATATAGAAGCTTTCAACAGTATGGAAAGACAATTGATAAATATCAATTATGATATTGAAAAAATTTTCAGCAGAGTGTTAGACGAAAAAATAGATAGTGTTATACATAATGTAAGGAAAACCGTCGAGAAAACTTCCTATGAAACGATAAAACACATTAATACCGTGTTTCGATTATATGCATAAAAGATTAAATAAAAAAACTCTGAAAGGAATGATAAACAATGTATGAACTTATTAATGATGTACCATTGAAAATCAAAGAGTACAACAGACAGCGTGTCGTAACATTCAGAGACATCGACACCATACACAACAGACCAGAAGGAACAGCAGTACGTAATTTCAGAAAGAACAGGGAACACTTTATAGAAAATGAGGATTATTTCATAGTAAACCAAGTCGACGAAATTCGTCGGCTTGGTATAACAAGAGTTCAAGCTGGTACACCATCAAGCGTTATTCTTATCACAAAATCAAGCTATCTTATGCTTATGAAGTCTTTCACAGACGACCTTGCATGGAGCTTACAACGTCAGCTTGTTAAGAGCTATTTCAAAGCCAAAGAACTTGATAAACAATCTTTATATATTGTATCTGATATTGATACCGTTATTGAAAGAGCTGTAAATAAGGCAGTTGTTGAAGCAGTGAGTGAAACAGTAAAAGTTTTAGCACTGTATATGAAAAATTCCACAGACAACATTCAGGTTAAAAATAAAATTCCATGCCAAAAACGTAACTATAATAACGGAAAAATTTCAAATCTTCTTCAGAACATAAGACAAAAGGTTGACGATATGATTATTTCGGGAAAATATTCATGTCAGAAAATTGCGGACTTTATAAAAGAAAATACAGACACTGAAATTTCATACATGACAGTAAGCGTTACATTAAGAAA
>CAMWGS010000205.1 GCA_947173865.1 uncultured Ruminococcus sp. | reverse complement strand
TGTATGTATTTTATATTATATCACCTGAAATTTAAAATGTCAAGACAAAAATTATAAAAAACATCTTGTATTTTTGTAATGATTATGGTAAAATTATAATATATCACAGAAAGGAGTTTTTTATTATGAAAAAAACTGACTATTTATACAAAACTTTTTCATTGATTGCCGTAACCGTACTGCTTGCAGGAACGGTGAACTTTCCTGCAAATGCCGAAACAACCGTCCTTAAAGACAGCGGTATTTCCTATACGGAAACGGTCGGTACAATAAACAATCCCGCCTGCGGATACACTACTACCGTATGGCCAAACTGCAAACCAAACAATACTCCGACCTATAACCCGACAGGAAATCTTGTATTGTTTTTCATTGATATAGGTGCGTTTTCCTCAGGCGTAAACGGTACAACGGACGATAACGGCAATTACACCGACGGCGTTGACTATGACCTTGACGAAACTTTCTTCAGTGCATGGCGTACCACTTTTGAAAACTGCCGGAAAAACGGTTGTATGATTGCACTGCGTTTCCGTTATGATGCCAACGGCAAGGACAAGCCCGAACCTGCAACCTTTGAACAGGTTCTGAAACATATTCAGCAGATAAAGGACAGTGGTCTTTTAGAGGAATACAAGGATATTATCGCCTACGTCGAAAGCGGTTTTGTCGGAAAATGGGGCGAACAGCACGGCGGTAAATATACTTCCGTCGAATACAAGGCACAGGTTCTTGACGCAATGCTTGACTGTGTACCTTCCCCGATTCCCGTGACAGTCCGTACACCTGATATTTTCGCAAAATGGGTTGGAATCGAACGTAAAGACCTTGCCGACTATCAGGCTTCAGGAGAAGAACTCCGTGTAGGTCTCTATAACGACGGATATATGGGCAGTGATTCAGATTTGGGTACTTTTGCAAACCGTGCGATTGAAACGGAATGGCTCTCAAAACAGACACTTACTTCATATTACGGCGGTGAATTTTCTGGTAATCTCGACTGGGCAAAGAAATATGACACATATCTTCCCGAAAATGCCATACCCGAAATGTACAAAACTCATCTCAGTTACATAAACGGAAATATTTTTCAGTTATATAAAGATTATACTTTTGGTGAACAGTATGACGTTGAAAACGTTGATAATTCCGCATACTACGAACAGAATGTATTTCAGTTCATACGTGACCATATAGGATACCGCTTTGTTCTACGCAAATCAGAACTTTCTCCGTCCGTAAAGCAGGGCGGTGAACTCAGTCTGCACTTCAATGTGGAAAATACAGGTTTTGCAAGCATAATTCCCGAAACAAAAACAGAAATCATTCTTGAACAGAACGGCAACTTTATAAGAACGTCAACAGACATAAATCCGAATGAATGGTACTCATGTACCACAACAGAAGAATTTTTAGACCTTAAACTTCCCGACAGTCTCCCCGAAGGTGACTGGAACGCTTATCTTAAAATTTCATTCGGCAACAATACAGTTGACCAGATAAATATGCGTTCCGTACAGTTTGCAAACGAGAATGTATGGAATCCGTCATTGTGTGCTGACTATCTCGGTACTTTCACCGTTACAGAAAATAATACACACGGTTCGGACAACAGTTTCTGTCAGAGCGGTTCACAGCCTGACGAAAATTCGGGAAAAATGTACAGCATAAACGGTCATACTACCGCAGACGGCGTTATAACTTCACCGTATGAGTGGACAGAAGATATGGTTATTGCTGAAAACGGCGATAACAAACTTTACATGAATGCTGACGACAATTACCTTTATATAATGGCGGATATTCCTAATAATGCGTCCAAACCAGTATGGAACATAAGAGTTGAAAACGCTGAAACCGGTATTTCATACTGGTATTATAGACAGTCGGCAGGCTGGATTTATTACAATCAGGGAAATCATGACGGTATAACGCTCAAAACAAACGGAAATATCGCTGAATTTCAAATTGCTTTCGGTGACGTTATGGGTGTAAATGCAGGTACTAAGCTTAATTCAGTGCGTGTATTCGTTCAGGACGAAGCAAACGAATGGGTCAACTCAGGTGAAGTAAAGAGCGGTGAATGTACTGTCCCCGTGAATTTCACGATATATTCAGCACCTTATGACATAAGACTTTCAGAGGGCGATAATTATAAAATGTCTCCTGAAGTGTTCCTTGAAAACGCACAGTATCAGTGGTATCTTGACGACAAGGCAATTGACGGTGCAACAGATTCAGAATATACGATTTCAGACGCAAATGCCGAAAGTGTCGGACTTTATTCCGTCGAAATAACTTCCGATACGGGAATAAAAAAGAAAGTTCCTGTTGTAAACCTCGTTGAAGTTATCGGCATAGGCTTAAAAGGTGACCTTAACAGCGACGGACAAGTTACAATAGCTGACCTCGTTATTATGAATAAATATATTCTTGGTTCACAGAATCTTGAAAAGGCACAGCTCCTGAATTCCGATATGAACGACGACGGTTATGTTGACTCTTTTGACCTCGTTCTTCTCCGAAAAGCTCTCATATGACAACTGAAATAATACAAAAACACTATAATTATAAAAAAGTTAGGAACATCTCAGAACATTACAGATGCTTCTATGACTATTGACACAACCGATTTTTTCATAAAACAGACTTTACAAATTTCTTATTATGTTGTATAATTATAATGGCGGAAAAATTTTCCGAAATTATTAAATCTATCAAAACGGAGGAATTTACAATGTATATTACTTGTCTTGACCTTGAAGGCGTTCTTGTTCCTGAAATATGGATTGCATTTGCCGAAGCAAGCGGTATCCCCGAACTCAAGAAAACCACACGTGACGAACCCGACTACGACAAGCTCATGAACTGGCGTTTAGGTGTTCTCAAGGAACACGGTCTCGGTCTTAAGGAGATTCAGGAAACTATCGCAAAAATTGACCCGATGGAAGGTGCTAAGGAGTTTCTTGACGAACTCCGTTCACTCTGTCAGGTTATAATAATCAGTGATACTTTCACTCAGTTTGCCGCTCCTCTCATGAAAAAGCTTGGTATGCCCACTATCTTCTGCAACTCTCTTGAAGTAGCGGAAAACGGTGAAATAACAGGTTTTAAAATGCGTTGCGAACAGTCGAAGCTCACAACCGTAAAGGCTCTCCAGTCAATCGGTTACGACACTATCGCAAGCGGTGACAGCTACAACGATTTAGGCATGATTCTCAACAGCAAGGCAGGTTTCCTTTTCAGAAGTACCGACAAAATCAAAGCTGATTACCCTCAGCTCCCCGCTTTCGAGACTTATGACGAACTTCTTGACGCTATAAAAAAAGCTATGAAATAACTCATAATTTATTTCTAAAATATAAAAAGTACGGATAAATTAAATCGTCCGTACTTTTTTTGTAATTTTATTGTTTCATGAAATCAATTATATCATTAAGATACTTGTTGGCGGTATTTCTGCCTATGCGGTAAACTTCACGGAGTACGTCGGGATTATGTTCGATATGTCCGACAGGAAGCTTCTCGGGTGGTGCAATTACAAACGCCCTCCCCTCATGCTCAGACCTGCGTATATATTTAAGTTCGGCATTGTACATCTTATGACGGTTATTCATGGCACTGATAAGACGGGGATATTTTCGGAGTAACGGCTTTATTCTGCGTGCCATACTGCTCGGCGGTTTTACAAAGTTCCTCGGCTGAGTGAGTATTACCACGTTTTTTACGTAACCTGACTTTTCCATGAATTTCAGCGGTATTGAGTCAGATATACCGCCGTCAAGAAGTCTCTTTCCTCCTATCTCGACAACCCTCGAAACAACAGGCATTGACGCTGACGCTCTTATCCATTCAAGTTCATTGTAGTCAGCTTTCATGCACTTATGATATATCGGTTTTCCCGTTTCCGCATCGGTACAGACAACATAAAATTCCATAGGCGATTTACTGAACGTCCTGAAATCAAAAACGTCGAGTTTTTCAGGAATTTCATGATAACAGAACTCCGCACCGAAAATGTCCCCTGTTCTCAGCAGAGTACGGAAACTACAAAAACGCTTGTCACGGCAGAAACGTGTATTATATCGGATAACACGTCCCGACTGATTTGACTTATAATTACAGCCAAATGCCGCTCCTGCCGAAACCCCAACAGCACCGTCAAATTTTATTCCGTTCTCCATAAAAACGTCGGTAACTCCTGCGGTGAACATTCCACGCATTGCACCGCCCTCCATAACAA
>CAMWGS010000204.1 GCA_947173865.1 uncultured Ruminococcus sp. | reverse complement strand
GATATAATTGCACCTAACTAATGATACAATCTTTAGGTGAATTTTTATTGTAAAAAGCCGAGAAACAAGGCGTTTTCGGCTAATCGTAAAATGATAGCAAGTAATTGTTTTATTATTGAAAAAAAGTTTGTATTCCGTTTTTGCAGACAATTTACATACAGATAATTTCAAACTTTACATGTAATAAATTTCACTGTTTCCAGAATTGTATAATTATAATCTTCCATAAATTTAGAGTTTGCACAAAGCGTCCCAATTTTAACAACATCATCACCAAAAGTCAAATTTTCTATATTCCTGAATGAGCTAATCATGGAACTGGAAATAGTTCTAAAATTTAAGAAAACATTTTCTGCATTACAGCTTCTAAATACAGGAGCTTCACAAATCAGATTAGGACAATCAACCGTGATATTCTTTAAAGAATTACAAAGTATAAAACTTGCTACTCCAAGAAACTTAAGATTTTTAGGCAAAGTTATATTTTCAAGAGAAATGCATCCTGCAAAAGCGAGAGGTTCGATGTATTCTATACTTTCAGGAAGAGTTATATCATAACAGCCTTCTTTTTCAAAAGCATTTGCCTTTATGCTGACAACTTTCATACCGTCTGCTTCTTCCGATATTTCATAGCTAATAAGATGTTCATTTGCTTTCATAACATAAAGTGTATCATCGGAATAGACAGTATAAGTAAAAGTTTCGTCTGTTATAGTTTTAAGATGTATAGAATATCTTTTTATGTCATTATTTACTATGATGTTACCGTCTTTATCCTGTTCTACATATTTATAAGTATCTAAAAATTCAGTACTACCAGAATCAAAGACTTCTCCTGTTGACAGTATTTTTGACTTCTGGTATCATCAAGCCAGTATTCATTATAATTCATATCATAATCAATATGTTTTATATCAGGTACAGAATAAAGAAAAGGTCTTTCATAGCAATCTGTATCGGTTATATAATTGTACATATAATTAAAATCTACAAGGTCATAATAATTTTCAGTATCTTCAAAAGTTACACGTCTGCCGACATCATAATCGTCAAGTGTACGTCTTGCACGTTCACAGATTATGGTATCTTCTGAATTAAGTTCTGTATTTTTCACTACATTGTCCGTTGCCGACACAGGCATATTCACACATAAAATAACAGCTATAATTGCAGAAAGTATCATTATAAGTTTTTTATTTTTCATATTTATCGCCTCTGTAAAAACTTGTCTATATTAAACAATCAAAATTCTATATAAATTTTGAATATATTTCTCTGCTTTTTATCAACTTTTAACAAGATTTCATGAGTTCTGATAAACATTCGCTTGCGGTTATCATCTTATCAAAGCTGTAAGAGTTCATAACAGCTAAACCGTTAGCATGATGAACCTTGCGAAGTTCAAAGTGTATGGATATATCTTTATACAAATCTGCTAAACTGCTTTCAAGATATATATTTCTTGCATCAAGCCATCTTGAACTCATGTGCTAAATATCCTGACTTTTCACTTGCTGACCTCTATGACAAACCAACAATGTCCGTTTACGGCTTTGAAAGTAAGATAAACGAAAGCAAATGTGTCACCTAACTTATGAAACTTTATCAGAAATTCACTTACAAATAAAAAATTTATTTAAGATTACTGTTTGCAGGATTGTCAAGAATTCTGCCGTTTTCAGAAAAGCGTGAACCGTGACAGGCACAATCCCATGAATGTTCAGCCTGATTCCATTTCAACGCACAGCCCATATGCGGACACCTTTTACTTGTGGGCGTGAGCAGATTCTTGACAGCCTTGAATCCGTTCACAAAAAGCTGAGGTCTTATAATACTTCTCGACGGACTGAAAATATCCACATATTCATTTTGTCTTCCTACAACCATATCGCTTAGTATCATTGCCGATACCATAGCACTTGTCATTCCCCATTTATTAAAACCTCCTGCAACGTACAAATCAGGAGTATTTTTTGAATATTGCCCGATATACGGAATACCGTCCAGACTCATGCAGTCCTGTGCAGACCAGTTATATTTTTCCTTTGAAGAAGGATAATGTATTTTCGCAAAATTTCTTATTTCGTTCCAGTTACCGCCTTTTTCACCTGTTCTGTGACCTCCTCCACCGATAAACAAAAGATTTTCATAATTTCTGAATGACATTCCCTTATGATTTTCGTCAACATACATTCCGTTGACATTCGGGATATTTTCAAGTGCAACAGCATATGAACGGTGCTGATATAATTTCAGAAAATAACTTCCGTGTTTGTTTATGAACGGAAAATGAGTAGTAACAATAATTTTTTCCGCACTGATTCTGCATTTATATGTTACTGCCGTCATGCCTTTCATTTCACGTACGAATGTGTTTTCATATATATTGAGTCCGTCCACTATAGCCGAAATGAACTTCAACGGGTTAAACTGTGCCTGTTCAGGAAATTTTACTGCCCCTACCGTTTCAACAGGAACAGGAATATTTTCACAGAACTCCGCATTATATCCGATTTTACGTAAAGTGCTTATTTCATTTTCAAGTTTTTTCCTGTCATTCTGTGAATATACGTAATTATCTTTTGATTCATAGTCACAATCTATATTATGACAAAGTTCTGCATATTTTTCAAAAGCAATTTTATTTATATTCAGATACTTACGGGCAGTTTCCAGACTACTGTTTTTTAAAAGTTTCTGATAAATAAGTCCATGCTGAAAAGTTATTTTAGCAGTAGTATTCTGAGTTGTACCTGAACATATTCTATCTTTTTCCACAAGAATATAATTCACGCCTGACTGATGCAAAAAATATGCTGTAAGAATACCAGTAATTCCTCCACCTATAATAAGAACATCGGTCTTTATATCTTTATCAAGTTCCGAAAAAAACGGAAGATTTATATTTTCCTGCCATACTGATTTCATAGATTTCCTCCAATATAAAATGACATCTGAAATATTTTCAAACGGAGCTTTATTTATATCATAAATTTTGTTCAGACCTGTTTAATGTTTTATCACCTTATAGTAAGTATAAACTAAATAAATCTTTTTATTCAAACTTATAAAAATCTTCAAATGATTCATACTGCTACATAAATTTACTATCTTTGCCGTAACGATAACGGAAATGAAGTAAATTTCACGTCAAAAATAAGCACTTCCGATTTTTAGAAAGTGCCCAGCAAACAACATGAACCTTTTACACTCCACTCATAATACTTTCTATGGTGCTTTTCAATGGGTTGCGTCAGCTGTATATGAACAAACAACTTATTGGTTATAAAGGATTTACATGAAGAAATTTAAGAACTTGTACCAATAGGTTAAAAACGTTTTAACAGAGTGTGCAGATGTGAAATAATAATCATAGTTTCAGCATAAACAGTTTTGATTTCATAATCTTTTAATAAACGTTTGGAATGGCATAACCATGAAAAAGTGCGTTCGACTTTCCAGCGTTTAGGCATGACTTTAAAGGTGGAATCAAGTCTCTTGGAAATATCCATCTTTATGTTGTAAAATATTTCAAAAGTATTTTTAAAGTGTTTTCTGTAAGCATTGTCAGCACAGACACCAATTATAGTTGGGTAATAAAAAAGTGCTTTTTCAAAGGTGAATACTCCGCCCTTTGTATCATGGATATTTGCGGCGTGAACATGAACTGCGAGGAGATTTCCCATAGTATCTGTAACTATATGTCGTTTTCGTCCTTTCGTTTTTTTCCTCCGTCAAATCCACGTTTTTCGCTGTTATATACTGTTTTTACACTCTGTGAATCTATCAGGGCATATGTCGGATTTTCACTTTTTCCACTTGTTTCTCTTGTTTTCAGAACAAGCATTTTCAGTATTTTATCCCACAATCTTTCTCTAACTGCTTTCCGGTAAAAATTCAGAACTGTTGTATATGGTGGAAAATCATGCGGCAATTGTCTCCATTTACAGCCACTGTCAACAAGGTACAGCACTGCATTTATTAACTCCCTCTTTTTCCATTTACTCTTATTGCCTGATTTCCACATCAGCGGTTCTATCATTTCCCATTGTTTATCTGTTAAATCTGTATCATATGCTTTTCTTTTATTTTCTATTATCATACTTCCATTATATCACATTTTTTTATTAATCGCAAGCTATTGGTACAACTTATAACATTTCTCAGCTATTATGTTATTTCTTAATTTTTGTCATTCATCAGCTTACGCATTGTGAGGATTGTTTTTATGGGGAAGGCGTGTGTCTCATTGAATGGGCGGATCTGAT
>CAMWGS010000203.1 GCA_947173865.1 uncultured Ruminococcus sp. | reverse complement strand
ATACTTAAGAATATGAAAAGATATGAAATCAGCAATAAATAATGGGGAAGAATCAAAGGCATATTGCCACCAGAAAGAACAGGCAAAAAGGGACGCCCGGCAAAAAATAACCGCAGGATGTTGAATAGAATGCTGTGGATTACAAGAGAGGGAAATGCGACTTAACGGCACCAACAAAGATACTTAGAAATTAGCAGAAACTCCTACAACGTTCCGTGAAACGTATAACCTTGATACATATGTTATAATTCCCAGTACATCATCTGAAAACAGAAAATATATTCCTATCTGATTTTTAGACAGCAATGTTATATCAACAAATGCAAATCTTATTATTCCAAACGCTGCTATCTATCATTTTGGTGTGTTGACTTCAAATGTCCATATGGCGTGGATGCGTACTGTCTGCGGACGTTTAAAGAGCGATTACAGGTCCTTTAAAGACATTGTGTATAATAACTTTCCGTTCCCTGAGACTACACCGGAGCAGGCATGAAATCCGACCTGATGCGTTCAAGTGGGATTTTTTATACTTAATATATTGTAATGCTATTATATATGTAATTTTTACCGTATTCTCAGGAAATAGGTTAACCATATTCCAAAAAGTTACAAAATGGTTACTGCAAGGTAGATAATAGACTATTTATAATAAAATGTCGATAAATGGAACAAACTCTGTCCTATAGATTTTAGGCTATATTCAGATAAAAATTAAAGGTATGGAACAGACAGGACAGAACTTTCATATATTTAAGTCTCATAGGTCAATGGTTAACCATATTCATGCGAGGAAAAAGTTATGGGACAAAGTCAAAAAACTTTGTCCCACTCTGTCCCATTTGTCCCATATTAATATGAATAAAACATTCTCTGTCTACCATAAATACCTAAATATTCCCTATTACCTGTATTATTCCAACCCAAAGCCGTAAGAGTGCGTGCAATCTCCAGTGACATTTTACGTTCGATAGGATGATTTAGTTCATAGCCGTATAATTCGCAAGCAATTTCCTTAATAGAAATACGGTCACGCCTGTAAGCTCCTGCCGAAGTGTCACCATTCTGATAAGCAGTGATGTAGTCTCGTCTTGATTCCAGACTTTCATTATACCAATTTGTAGTAATCAGAATTTTAAGGAAATTGAATATGTCCGACTGTAAAGGGCTTTCGTCGAAGTGCTTGCGTTGTTCCTGTTCAGCTAAGGCGAGAACCTGACTATCCTGAATATAGATGCCCTGACCGTTTTTATAAAGCTGTAAAGCCTCTGCCCATAGTTGAGCGATGTATTTAGGTGTAAGGTCTTTATCAATGTTTTTTATGGCTTTGGAAATATTAACGTCTATCGGATAGTAACGGCGGTCACCTGTTTCATCTTTCAGGAAGTCGTAATTATTTGTAGTTCCGAGGAAAACACACTGTCTGGGACGTTGTTCGGGATTTCTTCCGTAAGGCTTGCGGTAAAAATCATGCTGACTTGCAATCGCCTGTTTGCTGCGTTCCTTGATTGATTTCTGAAATGCCGTTCCCTCGCCTAATTCGATAATCCACTTTCCCTGAATGCTTTCATAGAAGTCCTTGCCGTCGAAAGTGGTCACACCGTCGGTGAACCATTCAGGATTTACGGCTATTTTTCCGATAAATTTAGACTTGCCCGTACCCTGCTTGCCAACCAAAACCGTACACGTATCCAATTTAACGCCAGGTTCAAAAACTCTTGTAACAGTGCCGACGAACATTATGACGGCTACTGACCGGGTGTAAATATTGTCGCCTGCACCTAAAAAGTCCGTAAATACGCTTTTCAGACGGGTTTTGCCGTCCCATTGGACAGATTCCAGATACTCTTTTATCGGGTGGTATGAATGGTCATCAGCGATGATACTGCACACCTGATTGATGCCGTCGATTGAGGTTGCAAGGGAATATTCCTTTTCCAGATACAGTTTTATTCTGTTTTCGGTAACGTCTCTCCAGTCCTGACGGTCAAGAGTCCGCATCTGAGTAAACTCGTTGAACTCGATTTTTCCGCTGTAATCCGGGTCATTCCGGAATATCAGTTCAAGATTCTGCATGGTATTCTTAACGGCATTGTCAGTCAGACTGCGTTTAAGGTCGGCTCTCCAGTCGGAATTTTCTTTCTGCCGTTCCTGAAGTTCGTCAGACCATTTATCTTTGTCAAGATTTAATGCCTCGTCAGCAAGTTTATTAAGATTGAAAATCAATTTCTGATGGTTTTTTGTAAGAAGTTCGTTAGCGTCCTTACAATCCCCCATACGTCCGGAAATGCCGTGATATACGGTGTTTTATGTTCATCGCATAATTTTTCGAGTTCCCTTGTTGCCTTTGCTCCTGCAAAATCTCCGTCCATTGCGATTATAATAACCGTTCCGGAAGTATCATAGTTGAAAATTTTACTTATATTGTTTGCTGAACCTAATCCGACGCACGCAAAACCGCACTCGTCAATACTCATGCAGTCGATTTCCTCCTCGACCACAAAACAATATTCATTTTCAAGTGCCTGTGGATTGAGAATACGTGCAGTTCCACGCTTTTGCTTGATGTTCTCGGTGGTACTCCTCCACATGAAAGAGTAGTCTGAGGTTGGAATAATTACTGCCGGCGTTGACTGATTGTTTTTGTACGTAAACTCAGCGATATATCCGCAATGGAATTTACGCTGAGTCTGCATTGAAATTCCTCTGTTCGTAAGGTAATCCGTTTCACGCAGATGTGTCTCAGCGATTTCAAAAAATATCGTATAATTTTTTTCAGTTTTTGGCTGTACAGGCTTTGCGGATTGTTTCTTCTGCCTTATCGATTATGATGCGGTAACTACTCCGTATTTTGACTTTAATTCCCTGATTACAGTGCCTTTATCGCTGATGTTGTTTATTGCTCCGTACAGGTCGAAAATATCGCCTTTTGCATCGCACGAAAAACAATAATATCTGTCCGTATCAGTATATACCGTAAATGCTCCCGAACGGTGAGTGCCTGTCCCACTGCCACATAATGGACATATATACTGATTTTTTCCGCCGTTACGTGAGGGTTGTGTGATTTCGTTCACATAGTCAAGCAGAAACGGCTTGATTTTTCTAAAGTCGTCATGATTAAAAGTTTGAATGTCATTCATTTGCATTACTCCTTTTTAAAAGATATAGCAAACTACAATTCACACTCAAAAAGCAAAAAAAAATTTTGCCATGCCTAAAAAAGACTTGACAAAATTAAATTCTTATGATATAATGATATAGTCATAAGACAAAGCAAGCCTTTGGTGTGTTAAATTGTAACTTAAGCAATTACTATTTTATCACACTAAAGGCTTTTTGTCAATCCTTTTTCCGGAAAATTTATTCACGCTGATTATTCTTCTTTTTCAGCTGAAACTAATTTCGTTATCAGGCTTGTGTTTCCACAATGTGAAACCAGCCTTTTTTTCTTTTTCAGTGAGCCGAATTTTTTCAAATCGTTGCTGTCCTGAACGGTATATTTTGTAAGCAATCTGATTGCTTGTGATGCGCTATTCAGGTTCGAAAAATATGCTCGGTTATGCAATCCAGAGAAGAACAGAAAATTTAAAATCAAGGATTAAAATTGCAGTCAATTTCAATGTTCTGCTGTCGGTATCTGATAAGAAAATTATCGGTAAGCAACAGCCATTTTTATAACTTCAAAATTTAAATTTCAGCTTGGATTTTTATAAATTATTTTGCTGATTTTTTCTGTGAAATTTTGATTTTTGGACTTCTATTTTCATATCAGAATCTTTTATTAAATCAATTTATTTTTATGGTTATTCAATAAATTTTTTCGTAAAATTTCAGCTCTTTTTTTGAATCAGGGTCTTAGGGAAAAATTTCCCTAACAAGTGTGTATCAGGTGGGCAGTTTTGAAAAAAGTGTCCCACAGGATACCGAGCTTGCTACTTTTCCATGGAGTATCTGAATGCCATTTTGCTTTTGAAATTTTATCTCCCGAAAAACAGGAATATTTTTCATCGGTGCAATCTGCGGAACGGAATCTGAAATTTCATTCTGTAATTCGTGCGCTATGCGAATGGATTTTTTCTTTTCAGTATGCTATAATTGATTTATAAAAAATTTGACGGCAAGAAAAAAGAGAAAGCAAAGCCGTTCCGAAAGGAAAAAATGAAGCTATGAAAAACAAAACATTATCAGAGCTGAATGAGCAGTATAAGGACTGCCCTACTAATTCTGCGACTTATGAAATCAACGGAAATTTTTATACCGTTACAGCACAT
>CAMWGS010000202.1 GCA_947173865.1 uncultured Ruminococcus sp. | reverse complement strand
TCTTCTGGAGTCCAGTCATAAAGACTGTTTGGGATTCACTATATTGTTTTAAGAGCTGTACAGCCCTGAAAAGCACTTCCGCCGAGTGAGTCAAGAACATTATTGAAAGTTATTGTGTCAAGAGCGGTACAGTTTCTGAAACATTCTCTGTCTGCCTGAATTGTATTCTTTCCGAAAACAATCGTGCTGAGACTTGTATTACCTTTGAAAACTGCTTTGCCGAGTGCAACGAGATTGTCTGGCATTTTTATTGTTTTGATTGAAGTACAGTTTTCAAATGCATTGTCACCGACTGTAAGAATTTCATATTTTGAAACGTCCTTGCCGTCCCATTCAGCAAAGAAAGGTGAACCAAGAGGCGTTGCCTTGAAAGCAGATGCACCGATGTTTCTTATATATTCGGGATGGGCGAATGTAATGTTTGTAAGCTTTGTTCCCGAACATAAACCGTCAGGGATTACAGGCATTTCATTTTTTACTATGAGTGTTTTCAGACCGCTGTTTTCAAAAGCATTTGAACCTACAAACTTTACTGACGAGGGGATTGTTATTTCTGTGATATACTGACATTTGCTGAAAGCTCTTGTACCTATGTACTCTATGCCGTCAAGGTCAATTGTCTTAAGATATGAACCTGCAAGAGCAGCGTCACCGATAACGGTCGCCGTATCGCCTGTAATTTCCTGACTGTATTTCTGAGAAATATAGCTTTTTACTTCTTCGGGAACGGTAATGACATCATTCATAGTCATGTCAAGATTTGTTTCTTTCGGTTTTGTAAGACCTATGCGGTATTCCTGAAGATTTGTAACGGTTTTATTGTTTTCCTTTGAAGTTACGGTGATTCCGTATATTGAGTATGTATTACCGTTGCTGTCTTCCCATGAAGTACGGTCAACTGCCTTATTATTTTCATCTTTTACGGAAATTTTAATCTGAGAGATTTTTGTTGTATAAACGGAAGTATCTGCATACGGATAATTATAGCTGTCTGCATATATACCGCCTGCGGTATCTGCTGCATAAGCGACAATAGCAGAATTGTCAGTATTTTTACAGAACGGTACACCGCTCATAACAGCCATGCTTCCTGCAACGCACAGAATGGCTGCCAGAGCTGAAATCGTCTTTTTCATAATTTTCCACCTTTCTTGAACAGATATGATTTTATTTGATAATATAAGTTTTTTACACTTATTAAAAATAATTATATCATATATCTGTAAAAAAATCAATGCTTTAAACAAATTTTTTTCAGTATGAACAAACTTTCGGTATAGATTTTGTCAATAATATCAAAAATATTATATTTAAAGTTTCCAGCTGTCACAAAGTTTGTTGATAGCGTCGGTAAGTTGCCGCATATCTGCGTTTGTACGTCCTGACGAGTTCTGAATAAGCCGTGAAAGTCTTTCCGAAGCAATAATAAGATTGTTGTAGTTGATATTTTCGTTTGAATGCTGTGATTTTTTCGGAACGGGACGGGGTTCGGCGTCAACTGTTACAATGCCGTCTGTTATATCAAATTCCGCACCGCTGTATGGTACATAAACATCTGCACCGAGTTCGTCACGGAGTTTCTGTGCAAAAATTTCAGACGAAGACGAGTCACCATGATTTATAAAGAACTTTCTTACTCCTGAAATTGATTTTGCCCATTTCATAAGACCTGCCGAATCTGCGTGACCGCTTACGCCCGGTAACTGCTGTATTTTTGCTGATACTGTTACGGTTTCACCAAAGAGCTTTACTTTTTTTGCACCGTCCACAATACTTCTGCCGAGAGTATTAACAGCCTGATAACCGACGAAAAGTATGGTGTTTTCGGGTTTCCACAGATTGTGTTTCAGATGATGCTTGATACGTCCTGCCTCACACATTCCGCTTGCCGAAATAACTACTTTCGGTCGTGAATCACTGTTTATTGCACGGGAATCGTCGCTTGTGAGGGTTCTTATAAGACCGTCGAAAGCTATCGGATTTATTCCATGTCTTACAAATGAAAGTGCTTCTTCGTCATAACAGCTTTCACGGTTGTTTATAAAAATGTCGGTGGCCTCGTTGGCAAGCGGACTGTCCACATATACAGGAAAATCGTCATGACCTTTTATCATTTTGTCGGACTTTATCTGACGTATGAAATAAAGCATTTCCTGTGTTCTTCCGACCGCAAATGACGGTATAATAACGCTTCCGCCCTTGTTAAAGGTTTTCTGAAGAACATCGGCGAGGGCAGTCACATAATCTGTCGGATGGTCATGAATACGGTTTCCGTAAGTGGACTCCATTATAACATAATCGGCACATTCAATGTACTGGGGGTCACGTATAAGGGGCTGATTTATATTTCCTATGTCTCCTGAGAATACTATTCTGCGTTTTACATCATTTTCCGTAAGGTCTATGATTACACTGGACGAACCTAAAAGATGTCCTGCGTCTCTGAATGAGACGGTAATTCCCTCGCTTATTTCAAACGGCGTTTCATATGGATGAGGAACAAACAGTTCCGATGCACCTATAGCTTCATTCATAGTGTAAAGCGGTTCATATTCTTCGTCACCACGACGGCGTGCCTTACGGTTTTTCCATTCCGCTTCAAATTCCTGAATGTGAGCACTGTCACGGAGCATTACAGAACAGAGATTCGCAGTAGCTTTGGTGGAGTGGATTTCACCGCTGAAACCTCCTGCATAGAGCAGGGGAAGCATACCTGAGTGGTCTATATGTGCATGAGTAAGAAGTACAAAGTCTATATCAGACGGGGCAACGGGTATCTGTGCGTTTTCAAAGGAGTCTTCACCCTGTTCCATTCCGAAATCAACAAGGAATTTTTTACCGCACGCTTCTATATATGTACAGCTTCCCGTAACTTCATGGTTTGCACCGATAAATATCATTTTCATAAAAGTACCTCCTTGAGTTTTATAATATATCAATTATAACATATTAATTGCAGAATGTCTACATATTTTGTTTGTTTTTATTATAATTCGTATTTAGTTATAATATTATTTTTTTGAAAAACACTTGATTTTTATGAAATTATGTGATATAATAATATGGTAAATTTATGGAGATGTATCGAAGTGGTCATAACGAGAACGACTCGAAATCGTTTGAGCGGTAACACGCTCCGTGGGTTCGAATCCCACCATCTCCGCCATATTAACGCCCCTTTGCATGAAGTAAAGGGGCTGTTTGATTATTTACGGAAGGGAGCAGGATAATCTTGCGTTCAAAAGGTACTAAAACTATTGCCGATAACAGAAAGGCACGCCACGAATATTTTGTACTCGAAACTTATGAGGCAGGTATAGAACTTGTCGGCACAGAAGTCAAGTCTATAAGAAACGGCGGTGTCAATTTAAAGGACAGCTGGTGTTCAGTGGATAAGGGAGAGCTTTTTATAAGAGGAATGCATATTTCACCATACGAAAAGGGAAATATATTCAATCGTGACCCTATGCGTGTACGCCGTCTGCTTATGCACAAAAGAGAAATAAACAAGCTGTACGGTACTGTAAAGCAGGATGGTCTTTCACTTATTCCACTCAGTATTTATTTCAAAGACTCAAAAGTAAAAATACAGCTCGGACTTTGCAAGGGTAAAAAGCTTTATGATAAACGTGCCGATGCCGCTAAACGTGACGCTAAACGTGAGATTGACAGGAATATAAAAGTCCGTAATCAGTAAAGGCGGTGATTTATGTCGGTTTGTCAGGTCTATTTATATGAGGAGCAGAAAAAGTTTTTGTTGAAATATATCTGTGAAAGACGTTTCAATGTTATTATGAGTCTTTGGTCGGTAGCCATAATCTTTGCAGTTATGTTTCTGCTTTTAATGTTGGATTCATTTACTATAAATGAGACAAATATTGAAGGTATTTTAATTATGATAATGAGTGTTGTTGCTTTTATTAAAATATTTGTGGACAATTTCGGAAAGACATTCGGATTCAACTGTGATAAAAAGTGCATAGAAAATGACTGGTATACAATTACTTGCGGAAAGTTTGTCTACCGTGACAAAAATACTCGCAACAGACACCCTTATTATATAAGTGACCAATCATATAATCAGTATATATGTCCACGTTTTCTTGAATGGCGTAATGCAGACGAAAACACTATGTTCCTTTATATAAGGCTTGAAAACGGCAGGGGTTACGCTATCGCCGATAATTGATAAAAATTACGCATTTTTTATGGAAATTCAATCAATTTTTCTTTTTTCATGACTTTCTTTAAATTAAGTATTGACACTATATATAAT
>CAMWGS010000201.1 GCA_947173865.1 uncultured Ruminococcus sp. | reverse complement strand
TGATTACCCTTAAGTATATACCTCCATATATAATAATATAATGTTATTATATCACAGATTTTTGCAATAGTCAATAGAAAAAATTATTATTTTGTTATATACTGCAAAATTTCAGCGAATTCACCGCTCTGAACACTGCTTCTGAAAAATCACTGCAAGTTGATGAATAAAGCGTCATGATAGTATCGTCCGCAGAAATACAGTCACCTACCGCACAGTTCATAACGATACCTGCCGACATATCAATAATATCGTCCTTTGTAAGTCTGCCTGCTCCGAGAATAAGGGAAGTCATGCCGATTTCCTCACTGTTTATTCCGAGAATCTTCATGTCATGCACCGCACGCACTTCATAGCTGTATCTCGGCTGAGGAAGAAGCGAAACGTCATCACATATACGGCAGTCACCGCTGTGAAGCCGTATTGTTTCCCTGAGAACTTCAAGTGCCTTTCCCGAAGAAACTGCGTTTTCCGCAAATCCGAGACATTCTTCAAACGTACCTTTTCCCGCCAGTTCAAGCATATTGGCAGTAAGTTTCATACACAAATCATAAAGTCTGCCTTTATATTTTCCCTGAAGAATTTCAACAGCTTCCCTAACTTCAAGAGCGTTTCCGATATTGTTGCCAAGAGGGCTGTCCATGTCCGTAACAACCGCACGACACTTTTTTCCTGCCGATTTTCCTACCTTCTCCATAAGTACGGCAAGTTTTTCTGCGTCGCTGCGTGTTTTCATAAAAGCACCCGACCCACATTTCACGTCAAGAAGAATACCGTCGGCATTGAGAGCAAGCTTTTTGCTCATGATACTCGCACATATCAAAGGAATACTGTCAACAGTACCCGTCGCATTTCTGAGGGAATAAATTTTCTTGTCAGCAGGACACAGATTACCACTCTGTGATATTATTGAAAATCCAGTTTTCCGTACTATTTCGGCAAATTCATAAAACGGAAGTTCCGTTCTGTAACCGCTTATACTTTCAAGCTTGTCAATAGTTCCGCCAGTATGACCGAGTCCCCTGCCCGACATCTTCGGAACGGCAATTCCGCACGCTGCCGCTGTAGGTCCTATTATAAGGCTTGTCTTGTCACCGACACCGCCCGTACTATGCTTGTCTGCCGTAACCGAACCTATTCCGCTCAAATCAAGTATATCACCGCTGTCACGCATTGCTTCGGTGAGTGAAACCGTTTCCCTTTCGGTAAGACCGTTGATGCATACCGACATAAGCCATGCCGACATCTGATAATCAGGAATTTCGCCGTCCGTATAATTTTCGACAAGCCATCTGATTTCTTTGTCTGTAAGTTCAGTGGATTTTTTTGTTTTGTTAATAATGTCAATAATGTTCATGATACTCCACCTCCTGTTACATTCATTTTATCATATCTACAATAATTTTTCAATAGCTTTCACAAAAAAACTATAATAAATCTACAAATATTTCAGTATTACAATTCCCACTACAAACGGCACACCAAGAACCGCACTTCCGCTTACATTGAAAAGATTCAGCGGAACGTCAGCACCAATAAAACCACCGTACTTATTAAGTATAAAAAGTGCGGCTGCTCCTGTAAACGCACCGAAAACAAATGAAAGTATTTTCCTGTCACGTCTCATATAGTATATGAGCATTATAAGCACAACACCTGTGCAGATAAGTCCGAAAATTAAATCTGTCCTCATTTTTTCAACCTTTCTCATAGTAATATGTAGCCGAGAGCAAGAATAAGCTTCATATCAGCACCTTCCTTTGCAAGAAGAAATATAAGTGCAATAACAAGAAGTTTATCACTGTCACGACTGTTTCCGATAATATTTTCAATAATCTGTTTCATTGAATCAGTTGTTTTTTTACCGTCGTCCCGAAAATCAGACAGTTGAGGTTCACTGACATCATTCGGCTTAACAGGCGGTATATCCGCCCTGCGAAAATATTCACGGTTATATCTCCTGCTATTGTCAAATACCGACATCAGTTAACCTCCTGTCTGTTATAAAATATCGTTCAGCAGTCCGGTTTCCTTTGCTATATTCCAGACTGCCATGAGTTTAAGGAGTTTTATTGCCTTGTCAACTTTCTGTTGCCTTTCTTCTTTCAGATGAGGTTTCAGGGCAAGAAGCAATTCTGTATTTTTGTCATTCTGTGAAAACGTCCCCATAAGTTCGGTAATTTTCATAATCGAACTTATATCAGGAAAACTTCCGCCGTCGTTCTCACCGCAGTCATTGTTTTCCGTATTATCCGTACTGTTTTCGCTTTCAGAAGATTTTGTTTCATTCATAAGTAACTGTGCGAGTTCGGAAAGCTGTTTCATACTTTCCCCGTCTGAAAGCAGTTTCCCGATTTTTTCCATTGTATCGTCCACAGAAATAACTCCTTTGTATTATTCACCCGAAAGTTTTTTATAGAGTGCCTTTGCCTGCGGAGTACTCATCATTTTTTCAACAAGTTTCGGATTGTTTACCGCCTGCTGAAATTTTGCTGCGTCGTTCTTGTTCATTGCTGAAATCGCACTGTCAAATTTTCCTGACTCAAGTTCTTTTTTAAGCTTATCTGGCGGAACGCCTATTTTTTTACTTACCGCCTCAAGAAGTCCGTTGATTTTTTTAGGGTCAATATTGTTACCGTTCATAATTACCTCCGTAAATTAATTTTATACACTTGCAATTCCTGACTTTATGTGTTATAATTAAACAACAGATTTTTCCTGATTTTTTACAAGGGGGGTTTCCTATGCGTATAATAGTTATCTCAGACACCCACGGAAGCTATTCCGCCATTGAAAATGTCTTTCTCCGCAACGCTGACGCAGACTGGTTCTTTCATCTCGGTGACGGTGAGCGTGAACTTGACCGTTTTATTGTTGCAAATCCGACGTTTTCACAGAAAATCATTCATGTTGCCGGTAACTGCGACTACGGCAGTTTAAGTCACGATGTTTTCACCATGCCCGCAATGAACTGTAAGATTTTAGCCACTCACGGTCATATGCACGGAGTTAAAAGTTCACTCGAACAACTGAAAAAACTCGCAGTTGAAAACGGCTGCAATATCGTTCTTTACGGACATACCCACGAACGTTTTATGTCTTATGAGAACGGGCTTTATATCATGAACCCAGGAAGCGCATCGTGTCCACGTGACTGTAAGCCGTCGTCGTTCGGTCATATCGACATAACGTCTGTGGGTGTCGTAATGAATATTGCTGACGTTACCCCTCTTAAATAGTATATTCGGAATTTTACGGGAATGTGACAATTTATGAAAAATAATTATTTTAAAAATCGTAAAATGCTTAGACGATGTGAAAGAATCTATAAACTTATTTTCCGGGGTTATTTCATATCATGTGTACCATTATCGCTGATAACGCTTATATACGGCTCTATGGCTCTCGCAACGGTAAGCAGTGATATTTTCCGTTTCACCACAACAATGATTCTTTCACTCGCACTTTTCGGAACAGGACTTCTAAGTGTCTACAAAAAAGAAAAAAAGTTCACATATCTGCCTTTGCTGTTTGCAATTATCCTGTCACTCGTGAACAGCTTCGACGATATGCTTTTTCTGAACGTTCTTACAATGTACTATATAGATAACATACCCGTTTTCATAACAGTAATTTCTTCTGTACTACTTACATTCACACATAAAAAATACCACTATCTTGAACAGCAGGACGGTTTCCCGTACTTCAACGAACGTTTCGAGGAAAACAAAAACAGTCTGAGCGATTACAACAACAATAATCCTTATCAGCAGACAATGGAAAGATACAAAAAAGCTTCGTCTGGGGAAATGGACGATATATAACAAAAAACGGTCATATCAGATATGACCGTTTTTGTATGTTTATTAATTTACTGTTCTCTTTACATACTTTGTATGAAGAACTTCATGAGCTTTATGACTTCCGGGTTCACCGAAATATTCAGTATAAATTGCCTTTATTGCAGGATTTTCATGTGACTTTCTTACAGGCATTGATTTGTCAATATCATAAAGAACCTTTGCCCTTTCTGCTCTGAGGTCAACAAAGTTTCTTACACTTGCAGGCTGCTGCGGCTGTCCGCCACCGTTTACACAACCACCGGGACAACCCATGATTTCAATAAACTGATAGTCCGCTTCACCTTTCTGAACCTTTTCAAGAAGTTCCTTTGCGTTCTTCAGACCGCTTGCAACAGCAACTTTAACGTCCATGTCGCCTACCTTGTAAACAGCTTCCTTGATGCCCTCTGTTCCTCTGAGTTCAGGGAAGTCCACAAC
>CAMWGS010000200.1 GCA_947173865.1 uncultured Ruminococcus sp. | reverse complement strand
ACTATACAATGAATTCGGATTTTGCAAGAATTATTACTCTTCAGAGAAAAGAAAGACATATCAGTCAGAAACAGGCTGCAAGTGACCTCGGTATTTCACAGGCTCTGCTTTCTCATTATGAAAAGGGAATCCGTGAGTGCGGACTTAATTTTCTCGTTAAGATAGCCGACTATTACAATGTTTCGTGTGATTATCTTCTTGGAAGAACTCCCGAACCAAATGGAAAAAATATCACAATTGAGGATATTCCGAATGATGACGGAAATAATAAAATGAAAATGCCGTCACCCGAAATTATAAACTTCAACAGACGTATTATAAATAATTCAATCAGTCTGCTTTTCAGTCTTGCACAGAAAGCAAACAGCATTACCCTTATAAAAGAAGTTTCAACTTATCTTATGCTGACCGTATATAAACTTTTCCGTATCGTATATAATGCGAATCCGCATAATGACCAGAAACTTTTCCGTATTCCGAAAGTCACGGCAAATGACAGTGCAAATGCAATAGTGGCAATGAGTGAGGCGAATATAAAAGCAGCATCGAGCGGTATAGCTCTTGACGGCAATGACTGTGTTGATAATTTTGATACGCTTTACATAACTACCACAACCCTGCAAAAAGATTATGCACAGTATTCGTCGTCACTGCTTAATCTTATAAAACGCAGTGAGGAAAAAATTGCACGAACCCGTGAAAAATACTGATAAAAAAGGGACATCATTCAAGATGTCCCTTATTGTTTATATCAGTCAATTTTCGGGAGTGTATCAATGGATTTCTGTAATTCTTCGTCTGTAGGAATATAGTCGCTCATTCTGCCATCGTTGTAAGCACCGTAAGCGTACATATCAAAATAACCTGTTCCTGTAAGACCAAAGAGGATAGTTTTTTCTTCGCCTGTTTCTTTGCACTTCATAGCTTCGTCTATAGCTGCTTTTATAGCATGACTGCTTTCGGGTGCGGGGAGGATTCCTTCAATTCTTGCAAACTGCTGTGCGGCTTCAAATACTGCTGTCTGTTCAACTGAAATTGCTTCCATAAGACCCTCGTCGTAGAGTTCGGAAAGAACTGAACTCATACCGTGATATCTCAGACCACCTGCATGGTTTGCTGACGGCATGAACCCACTGCCGAGTGTGTACATTTTCTGGAGCGGACAAACTTTTCCAGTATCGCAGAAATCATATGCGTAAACGCCTCTTGTAAGACTCGGGCATGATGCAGGTTCAACAGCTATGAATTTATAGTCCTTTTCACCACGGAGCTTTTCGCCCATGAACGGGGAAATAAGTCCGCCGAGATTAGAGCCGCCACCCGCACAGCCTATAATAATATCGGGTGTTATATCATATTTGTCCATGGCAATTTTTGATTCCATACCTATTACAGACTGGTGTAAAAGTACCTGAGAGAGAACACTTCCGAGAACGTATCTGTAACCTTCCTGAGAGGTGGCAGCTTCAACAGCTTCTGAAATGGCACAGCCGAGGCTTCCGTTTGTATCGGGGAATTCGGAAAGAATCTTTCTTCCTACTTCTGTAGTTACGGACGGTGAAGGTGTAACATTTGCACCGTATGTTCTCATTACTTCACGGCGGAAAGGTTTCTGTTCGTATGAACACTTGACCATGTAAACTTTACAGTCGAGGTCAAAATATGAGCAAGCCATTGAGAGAGCAGTTCCCCACTGTCCTGCACCTGTTTCTGTGGTAACGCCTTTGAGACCCTGCTGTTTTGCATAATAAGCCTGAGCAATTGCGGAATTGAGCTTGTGACTTCCGCTTGTGTTGTTCCCCTCGAATTTATAATAAATCTTGGCAGGTGTGTCAAGTTTCTTTTCAAGGCAATAGGCTCTTACAAGCGGTGACGGACGGTACATCTTGTAAAATTCCTGAATTTCTTCAGGTATGTCAATGTAACGGTCTGTTTCGTTGAGTTCCTGCTTTACGAGTTCGTCACAGAAAACGTGTGAAAGTTCTTCTGCCGTCATTGGTTTGTTTGTGGCAGGATTGAGGAGCGGAGCAGGCTTTTTCTTCATATCCGCACGGACATTATACCACTGTTTCGGCATTTCACTTTCTTCGAGATATATTTTGTATGGAATTTTTGTATCTGACATAACGGGGGTTCTCCTTTTTTATGAAATTGTCTGCTTTTTTCACATTGGATTCAAAGCTATTTACTAAAAAAGTTTACCATGAATAATTAATAATGTCAAGAGATTAGAATATATTAAGATATTATGCACAAATAAAATAAATATAGTTTGTACAAAATCACGTATCTGAAATTTTTTTCGGAAATATCAGAGAGAAATTCGTTATATTATCGTCTAATGGATGAAAGGGGCATTTCAGGGCATATCCATTCAAACGACAAACATTATATATCTCAGATAGATTTTTCCAGTTTTCCGGTTTATTTCATAAGTTCAATGTACTGCCTCATCGGGTTTATGAACAAAAAAAGATACTTTCATAAATCCGCATATTTTTGGATATGTCCTGAATATGAAAAAAATGTTGACTGACAGACTTTTTTGATATATAATATTCTTTGTCAGAGCTGTACACTATATATATCATATGAAATTGGAGGTAAATCAATTTTGAGTAAAAAAAAGTCAAACAAACCAAAACAAAATGAAAAAAGTTCTGCTGAAAGTTCTCAGGCAAAAAAAGAGAATACAGCTCAGCCGAACGAAAATCCGCCTGAAGATGTTCAGGCACCGATAAAGCCTTATTATGCGGGAATTGATATAGTCAAGATTCTTGCGGTATTTATGGTTGTCTGTATTCACACGTATCTTTATGACGGTATGTATTATGAGCCTATTACCGACAAAAAGTTTCTTCTTCCTATTGCACTGAGGTGGATTTCCTATACGTGTGTTCCGCTTTTCATGATATCTACGGGTTATCTTATGAAAAACAAGAAATTCAGCGGAAAATATTATCTTGGTCTTATAAAGATTATAGTGATATATATAATTGTAAGCCTTATATGCATGAGATTCAATCATGAGCATTTCAACACTGATTTCAGTGACCCATGGAAAGTACTGAAAGGATTTTTGGAGTTCAATAATGCAAATTACGGCTGGTATATAAACTACTATATTTCTATTTTCCTCTGTATACCGTTCCTTAACCTTGCTTTCAACGGTTTGCAGACCAAAGGACAGAGATTTATACTTGTATTCACGGTTGCCACACTTACAATATTTGCGAGAAGTCTTTATATCGGCTTTGACAGAACTAACCAGATAAGACTTCTTCCCGATTATCTTAACGGTGCATGGCCTCTTGCCTATTATTTTGCAGGTGCGTTTATACGTGAATATCCGCCTAAGCGTTGTGTGAGAAACAAACTTATTATTTTTGCGGCTCTTGCAGGCGTTACATGGTTTATCACAAAAAGCACCTATAATCAGTCTATTGAAAATATCGAGGAAAATCAGCGTTTCCTTTCGTGGCATTTCAACGATTACGGCACTTATCCCGTATTCCTCATTGCAGTACTGATTTTTATGCTTCTGTTCGACATAACTACAAAGAACAAAATAGTAACATTCGTTCTGCGTCAGATTTCAGGAACAACTTTAGCCCTCTATATGATTTCATATGTATTTGACAATAAATACTATCTTGATTTCAATGCAAAATATCCTGATGTATACGAAAGGTGGACTCATTCCTTTGAAATAATCGGAAAGAATTTCCTGCTTTCACTTTTATGTGCGTTGGTGATTCATAATGTGTACAACCTCTGCGAATACGGCGTAAAGAGTCTTATCAAGGAAATGAAAGCAAAGAAAAATACAGAAACAACATCTTAATTATTCTCTTTAGTACAGGTACATTGTGTGCCTGTACTTTTTTATCATCTAAAGTTAAAATATATTTTTTGTTCACTGAAAATTTACTATATTTTTTTCTGCAAATAGTTGCATTATCTGAAAAAATATGATAGAATAATAATCGTTGAGTGTACAGTATGTATACTGACTGCGAGAAGATATGCGAAGAAGCGGAAGGTTGCCGACGGTGTGTCGGGGAATTTCCGTGGAGTATGTCCGATTTAAAACCGGGCGATTGGGATATTGAACACAGTTTGTGGTTGTAATATGCACATCTTGCGTATGTGCGGTATTATGCTATTTTTGTGCTTGTACGTCCTGATTACCGGAAAACATTGTTTGTTTTTCGGTTTTTTTGTCAGATGACGCGTGAAACACACGGCGACGTGTGAAGTCCCAGATGGAGAGTTGTTTCTC
>CAMWGS010000199.1 GCA_947173865.1 uncultured Ruminococcus sp. | reverse complement strand
ATTATAGATACAGAAGAGTATATTGACGAATATTTCAGCAGGTACACCAACAACGAAAATTTACTGAAAATGCTTTTTGATTTTCTTTTTGATAGCAATTATGACAGTTCGGACTGTCAGATTGCTTCGGCGTATTATATAACCCGAATGGACAAAACACTACTTGAAAAGTACAGTGATTTGCTGTCCGAAGCCGGAAAAAATCCTGTTGACGCAAAAAATCCGCTGAAATATATGTAATAACATAAAAAACTCCCTGCCATTGCGACATTGCGACAGGGATAATTTTTTATTTCTTTGAAATAATTGTATCATCTTTTTTGTAAATGCTGTTTTCGGGAATTACGCCACGCACACAACTTGTCGGGTAAATATTTGAATTGCGACCTACAACAGTACCGGGATTCAGTACACTGTTACAGCCTACTTCAACATAGTCGCCGACCATTGCACCGATTTTCTTTATTCCTGTTTCAAGTGTTTCGCTGTCCGATTTTATAACGACGTTTGTCTTGTCGGACTTGACATTAGATGTAATAGAACCTGCTCCCATATGAGACTTATAACCTAAAATACTGTCGCCTACATAATTATAGTGAGGTGTCTGAACGTTGTCGAAAATAATAACGTTCTTCAGTTCGACAGAATTTCCGATAACACAGTTTTTACCTACCAAAGCACTTCCCCTTATGAAAGCACCATGACGGACTTCTGTTTCAGCACCTATAATACACGGTGAACCTATATAAGCAGTCGGATAAACATTAGCCATCTTGTGAATCCATACGTTTTCAAAAGGATTGTCATATTCATCACGGGGAAGGTTTTTTCCGAGTGCAATAATAAACTCACTGATACCCTTAAGAGCTTCCCAAGGATATGTAAACTTACTGAGATAATCAGCCGATGCAGTATGACTTAAATCATACAAATCGGCAATTTTTACATTTTTCATATATTTCAGCTCCGATTCTTAAAATTTATATAATATTATTATAATACTATTTTTTAAAATTGTCAAGTATTGATTAATATAAGAATAATTTATTATTTTCTGTCTTTACTTTTACATAAGAATGTGATAAAATATAACTGACACAGATTTACAGTTAAAAAATATCAAAAGGGAGTATATTTATGAAAGAAAGTCTTTTTAATAAAATCAGGAAAAAAGTGATTCCTCTGTTTGTTGCGGGTTCAGCACTGGGAGTAACAATTATGTGTACTTCATGTCAGGCAAATGACGAACCACAGGAAGAAGATTTGCCTGTTATAGCCGAAAACAGTCAGGAGGCAGAAACAAGCACAACAGAAGAAACACAAAGTGTAACGACCGCATCAACCGTTACAACCACTGAAACACAGGCACGTTCCATTATATTACAGACAACCACAACAATAACAACATTATCAACAGAAGCAAGAAGCGTTCCTATGGGTACACAGGCAGAAGTAACAAAACCACCCACGACACATTATGACGAATGGCCCGCACAGTATGCAACTACAACCGCAAACGGTACAGCCGTAACAGGCGGTACGGAAGATACAACAATTTCGTCATCTGTCGGAACGGCTTACAGTGAATCGCCAAACAGTACTTTTTATCAGGAACGTCTTTACATAGCAGGTGACTCAATCGCCTACGGCTTCAATGCATACGGACTTATTCCTTCCGAACATAATATAGCAAAGGAATCTGTTTCAATGTGGAATCTTGATTATTTTACATTCAATACAGGTCTGGGACTTGTTGACACAATAGGATATACACAGCCAAGTCTGCTTTATATGTCAATGGGTATGAATGATGTGAACACTTCAACTGCCGAGGAATTTGCCGAAAGATACAAGACTGCTATAAATCAGATTCGTGACCAGGTTCCCGATATAAACATTATAGTTGCAGGAATCACACCCGTTACAAATGAATCGGAATTTGCAAACAATGATGTAATCTGCTCATTCAATACAGCACTGAAAAATATGGTAACAGAACTTAATTCAAATCATGTATATTACTTTGACGCTTATTCTGTAGTTGCAGACCCTGCCACAAACTCACTCCGTCCAGAGAATACAGGCGGTGACGGAATACACCTTACAACTCAGTGCTATTACGACACTCTCAACTCACTTTTCACATATCTTGACACAACACCTGTCAAGTCCAATATTGAAAAATCAGAATCGGCAGGAGAATAATATTATGCTCCACGATATAACACTTAACATACACTATACTATTCCGGATAGTCTTTTTAATAAGCTTGTTCCTCTGATAGAAGAACTTGAAACTTATGGCATTGTATACAGTGTAGAACCTGGCGGACTGCAATTTTATGAAGATAATGAAGAAAACCAAATCCCCGTCAAACAATGGAACAGGCTTATTAATCGTTTCTGCAAACAGGCTTCTGAAATTCTCGGCTTTGCAGTCGGGGACGCTTGCGGTGACTTTGAGTGTTTGCCATTTACATAATGAATTATTCTTTCCAAAAGCCTATGACAACTGTGACTATGTTTTCATAGGCGATATAATCGGTGACGGTGAATGTCTTTACTTTTCCAAAACCGACGGGACTATTTACAATGATTTTGAAGGTGAAATAACCGAATATAAAGATTTTGACGATTTTCTCGGACACCTTGAAATAACTCTTGAAGATTTTGCGGAACAAGAACTCGGCGAAAACCGGACAGACCTATATGACCAAATGTAAGGAGCAGATAAAATGAAACAGTACATTGTTGATGCATTCACAGACAAGAATTTTTCGGGAAATCCTGCGGGAGTATGTATTCTTGAAAAATGGATTTCAGACGACCTTATGAAAAATATTGCAAGGGAAAATAATCTGTCTGAAACGGCTTTTGCTGTAAAAAACGAAGAAAACAGTTACAGTCTGCGTTGGTTTACTCCTGTCAAAGAAATAGACTTCTGCGGACACGCTACCCTTGCAACCGCTTATGTTATCAGACGTTTTTATGATACAGAAAATAATGTTATTAATTTTAATACAATGTCGGGAATTTTCAAGATAACAGCCAGTGACGACTTGTATGAAATGAATTTCCCTATGTACTCACTCAAAGAAATACCCGTAACTGAAAATATGACCAAAGCAATAGGAGTGAAACCAAAGTCCGCCTATATTGACAGGGACTTAATGCTTGTGGTAAATTCTGAATCTGATGTAAAAAATATTAATGTCAACCATGAACTGCTGAAAAAACTTGACGGTTTATGTGTTGCAGTAACGGCAAAGGGCGAAGAATATGACTGTGTATCACGTGTTTTTGCACCTAAAATGAACATACCCGAAGATGCTGTGACGGGTTCAACTCATTGTATGATTGTTCCGTACTGGGCAAAAAAGCTCGGAAAAAATAAAATAACAGCATATCAGGCATCAGAAAGAACAGGTGTACTTTATTCTGAAATTGAAAACAACAGGGTTAAAATTTCGGGAAAAGCGGTACTTTATGCGGTTTCCGAAATTCTTACGGAATATTCTGAGGAAATTTTATAATGTATATTCCCGAAACAAATGAAGAACTGATTAGAAAATGTCATGAAAATAATTTCAGAGGTACTTTCTCAACAAAAGATGATATTATAGTCTGGCAAGTTACAAAACATATTTTACTTAATATCATACTCCATAATGCTTTTAATGATGAGGGGTATATTGCTGAATATTATATTGATAACAATGGAAAAACCTTTCCTCAGGGACACTGGCACCCCGAAAATTATGAAATTTTCAGTGACTTACAGAACATAAACGATAATGAAATATTAGTTATTCGTCATGACATATTCGGACGCAAAAAAATTATCATAGACAGCCGACAACATCTTGACAACCTTAAAGACAATATATTGTTCCGATATGAGAAAATTCAAGATTAAAAAAATAAGCCCGAGAACTTTGGAAAACTCTTGGGCTTTTTATATGCAACAAAATTTTTGTGTTTTTTAATAAAAGGTCTTGAAATCACTGTAAATAATTGGTATAATATGTGTACAGCAATATATTATTTACGGAGGAATTTTATGATGAAAACTCTTGACTGGAATAAATATCTTGAAACAGCAGAAAAAACTGTTGCCGAAGGTATTGTTATGCTGAAAAATGACAACAATGCCCTCCCGCTGAAAAGTGATGAAACTGTTTCGATTTTCGGAAGAATACAGCTTCATTATTATAAAAGCGGTACAGGTTCAGGTGGTATGGTTAATGTTTCAAAGGTCACGGGAATAGTCGACGGACTTCTTGAAGCTGGTGTCAG
>CAMWGS010000198.1 GCA_947173865.1 uncultured Ruminococcus sp. | reverse complement strand
ACTATCGGGTAACCGAAATAATTTAAATTTCCCACACAGTACAAAAAGCCGCCCCCTTTTCCATTTCGTCGGGGACGGCTTGCTGTTTTTATTCAGGCAACAACAAACTGACTGTTATATAATTCCGCATAGAAATTACCGTTTGCAATAAGTTCGTCATGATTACCCTGTTCAATAATATCGCCGTCTTTCATTACAAGAATAATGTCAGCATTTTTGATAGTTGAAAGACGATGTGCAATTACAAATGATGTTCTGCCGACTGTAAGCTTATCCATAGCTTTCTGAATAACAAGCTCTGTTCTTGTGTCGATAGAGGAAGTGGCTTCGTCAAGAATTAACATAGGTGCGTCCTTTATCATAGCTCTTGCAATAGTAAGCTGTTGTTTCTGACCGTCGGAAAGGTTAAGAGCTTCATTCAGTTCAGTATCGTAACCTTTCGGAAGTGTTGTAATAAAGTGCTTAAGACCTACGGCTTCACACGCTTCGTCAAGTTCCCTATCTGTAACACCCTCTTTGTTGTAGACGAGATTTTCACGGATAGTGCCGTCAAAAAGCCATGTATCCTGCAATATCATATCAAACATATCATGAACATATTCACGCTTTACGGACTTTGTTGATACTCCGTCAATAAGAATATCACCACCGTCTATTTCATAGAAACGCATAAGCAGATTTACCATAGTTGTCTTACCTGCTCCCGTAGGTCCTACAATAGCGACTTTCTGTCCTGCTTTCAGACTTGCGGAAAAATCATGTATAATTGTTTTTTCGGGAGAATAACCGAATTTTACATTTCGGAACTCAACATCTCCTTTGACATTACTGATTTTTTCAGTTTTTTCGGATTCGTCTGCCTGTTCTTCGGATTCCAGCATCTCAAACACACGTTTCGACGCTGCGGAAGCCTGCTGAATTGAAGTAAGCGACTGTGCAAATGTACCGAGAGGCTGTGAAAAAAGTCTTGCATAGATTACAAACGCCATAATAGTACCAAGTGTAACAGCATCATTTTCGTTTACAATAAATATAACACCCACTATGAAAATCAAAGCATATGCAAGATTTCCCACAAACTGCATAACGGGGTGCATCATACCTGAAAGCCATTGTGATTTCCAGTTGGAGTCATAAAGACGGTTGTTTACTTCGTCAAATTTTTCCTTTTCCTGAGACTTTGCACCGAAAGCGTGGACAATATTGTGATTTGTGTAAATTTCTTCAATCTGTCCGTTCATAATACCAAGGTCTGCCTGCTTGCGATTGAAATATTTCTGTGATTTTTTCAGAATAACAGACATGAACGCAAATCCGAGAAGTGACGATATTATTGTAACAAGGGCAAGAATCCAGTTTGTACGGAACATCTTGTATATTACTCCGACAAAGAGAGCAAGCGAACTGATTAAGTTTGCAGAACTTTGTGAAAGAGTCTGGCTGATAGTATCAACGTCGTTTGTAACTCTTGAAAGAATATCCCCCTTTGTAGTCGTATCAAAATAACTGAGAGGCAGACGGTTTATTTTTTCATCAATGTCTGTACGGAGACGCTTTGAAGTTCTCTGAGTTACAGTAGCCGTAATGAACTGCTGTCCGTAATTGAGAACAGCACCGGTTGCATAAATCGCAACAAGTGTAAAGCATATTTTTTCAACTGCTTCTATATCAATACCCGTAACAATTCCTGCTGTAATTTCGTTCATAAGGTCACTGATTTTTTCAGGTCCTATAATAGTGGCAACAGAACCGCCTACGGCAAAAATCAGTGCAACTATAATTGCAGGAAGATAACATTTACAATATACAAGTATTTTCTTTATTGCTCCCAAATCAGCTTTTTCAGGGTGCTGATTTGCCTGCATCATTGGTCTCATGGGTGGCATATTAAGCACGCTCCTTTCCTGCTAATTCTTCTTCGGATAACTGTGAAAGTGCAATTTCCCTATAAATCGGACAATTTTCAAGAAGTTCATCATGTTTTCCAAGTCCTGCAATTTCACCGTCATGAAGGACAAGTATTTTATCAGCATTCTTGATAGTACCTATTCGCTGTGCAACTATAATTACGGTCGTATCCGAAAGCTGTTCACGGAGAGACTTTCTTACAAGCATATCTGTTTTGTAATCAAGTGCGGAGAAAGTGTCGTCAAAAATCATTACAGGTGAATTTTTAAACACTGCCCTTGCAATTGAAAGACGCTGTTTCTGTCCACCTGAATAGTTTGTACCGCCCTGTGCGACTTTGGAGTGAATACCGTCTGCAAGACCGTTCACAAAATCAGATTTTGATATATCAAGTGAGCGTCTGATTCTTTCGTCATTGTCCTCAACGTCCTCCGTACAGCCGTAAGTTATATTTGACTTTATGTCACCTGAAAACAGAGTAGCTTTCTGCGGAGCAACCGAAACAATTCTTTCAAGCTGTTCTTCAGGATATTCCTTTATATTTTTACCGTCAATGAGAATTTCACCGTCTGTAACGTCATAATATCTCGGTATAAGATTCACAAGTGTTGACTTACCCGTACCTGTCGCACCGATGATTGCAAATGTTTCGCCTGATTCAATATCAAAGCTTATATTTCTGAGACACGGTTTTCCCGAATCGGAATATGCAAACGAAACGTTTCTGAATTCAATCTTTCCTTTGCCTGACGTTGTAAACTTTTTATTCCTATAGTTTATTGAAGGCTCTGTTTCAAGTACTTCATTGATACGTTTTGCGGAAACCATAGTTCTCGGCATGATAATGAATATCATTACAAGCATCATGAATGCACCAACAACCTGAAGTGCATACTGTGTAAATGCAGCCATGTTTCCGATAACTTCGGCACGTTCCACTATTTCGGCTTTATTGATAAGATATGCACCTATCCAGTAAATAGCAAGCGTAAGTCCGCTCATCGCCATAGTCATTACAGGCATCATAATACCCATTATACGAGCGGTAAAAAGATGATTCTTTGTTATTGCCGTATTTACCTTGTCAAATTTCTTTTCCTGATACTTTTCCGCATTGAAAGCACGTACAACCCTTACACCGCTTATATTTTCACGGGTTACGTCATTAAGGTTGTCGGTGAGTTTCTGTATGGACTTGAACTTAGGATATGCAAGCAATACAAGCATTGAAATTGTAACGACTATAATTCCAACACATACAAGTATAGCTGTTGTCCATTCAATACTAGAAGTGGAAATTTTGGCAATAGCCCATATTGCAGTAACAGGTGCTTTTATCAGCATCTGCATACCCATTGCAATAAACATCTGCAACTGTACTACGTCGTTTGTAGTTCTTGTAATGAGACTGGGCGTTGAAAACTTATTTATCTCCGCATTGGAAAATTTAAGTATATGACCAAAAAGTTTGTCACGTATGGTTTTTGCAAAATTTGCCGCAACCTGCGACGCAAAAAATCCGCAGAACATAGCAGCAGCCATACTTCCTACAGCACACAGAAGCATCATTCCGCCGTTTTTCATAACCACTCCCATATCTATGTCACCTGCCGAAACTGATTCTGTGAGTTTCTGTGTATAGTCGGGCATTGTCAGGTCAAGCCATACCTGAGTTACAACCAGAACCGCACATATCAGTATAAAGCATACGTCACGGAGTTTAAGGTTTTTGAAAATCTTCATAAAATATCCGCCTTTCCGATTGCTAACACGGTTAGACAATCTGTTGAAATTAATCTTTTATAAGCTTTTTCATTTCTTCATTCATAACAATTTTTATATCATTTGAAATGCTTATAAACTCCTCCATTCGTTCCTCACCTATTCTGTCAATAATTCTGCCGAAAATATCAACCATTTCCTCTCTGCGTCTGATAAATTCGGCTTTGCCCTGCTCGGAAAGCGAAATCATCAGCCGTCTTGCGTCCTTTGAACTGTTTTCACGGATTATAAAATTCCTATCCGACATCTTTCGGAGCAAAAAAGAAACCCTTGCCGTGCTTACGTGCATATATCCGCTTATTTCTCCTGCTGAAACAGGTCTGCCGACTTGTTCAAGATATTTGAGCATACAGTTTATACCAGCATTATCATCATTGAATCTTCTGAAAGCGTCCTCAGGCGGTTTTTCGTGAAGTCTTTTCATAACACTGACAATATATTCACGGGTCGCCATAAAATATCCCTCCTTTTTTATTTAACTGGGTTAGATAATATAACTTCTACGTGTAAAATACAAGTCAATAATATGACAGCTTTGTGAAAAAAATAACATTTATTTATAAGCTTGGAAATTATAATATTTTTGCATAAAAAAACTTGACATTCATCAATAAAAATGGTAAAACAACATATAGCAGTA
>CAMWGS010000197.1 GCA_947173865.1 uncultured Ruminococcus sp. | reverse complement strand
ATCTGATACGCGCATATGAAAGTGCCTGTTTGCCATTGAGATGAAGTTTTCCGCCACTTTCAAGAAAGTCTGCCCACTGGTCATCGCCCATAAGCTGATTAACCTCAGAGAACAGAATATTATTTATTTCATGGGCTTCTTCGTCTGAAACGTCAATATCAATTCCGCCTACAGCGTCAATAATTCCTGCAAACGAAACAAAGTTAACTGTTATATAGTCATCAATTTCCACCATGAAATTACTTTCGATAGTGTCCATAAGAAGCTCCGCACCACCGTATGAATAAGCGGCATTAAGCTTGTCCATGCCATAATTCTGAATATTTACGTAGCAGTCACGCATAAACGAGGTGAGAATGATTTCATTTGTACGGCTGTTGAATGAAAGCAGAATCATTGAATCAGAACGTCCTTGTTCGTTGTCTGAGCGTCCGTCAGTGCCTATAATCAGGACACTTTTTACATAGTTCCGTGACATTGCACTTGCTGTGCGGTTACGATCCCCCGTTTCCTCCTTGCCGACTTTACTGATTACAGTCAGTGCGGTGCATGAATATATTGCAAAAAGCAGAACAAGGATTGTGAACAGAGTAAGTACAATTTTTCTGATTATTCTTCCTAAAAAACTTTTATGCTTTCTTTTTTTCTTTCGACGTGGGGGAGGTGGAGACTGTCGTTGTTGCGGATAGTCCCTACGCTGATAGTTTGTATTCTGATAACCTCCTGTGCTATACTGCTGATAATTCTGACTATACTGGCTGTAATTAGGATTCTGATAACCTGCATTATACTGACGGTTAGCGTTATCAGAATAGTTCTGGCTATATTGACGACTTTCGGGATTATACTGCCGACGGTAGTTTTGATTCTGATAACTGGAGTTGTTCTGATAATAATTTGTATTATTTTGTTGTTGCCTGTTATTCTGTCTCGGACTCTGATAATTTTGTTGTCTGTTTAAATTGGGTCGTCTGTAATTCTGTAGATTAGGTGGAATAGGGATATTCATGGTGTTTTCGTTGTCGGTGTTTTCTTCGTTCTGAAATCTGTCTGTCATTTTGAACTCCTTTCAAAAAATATTTTATTAAATCAGAACCTGCCCCGTAATGACATCAGCAACGGTAGCAGGTTCTTTTTCTATATCTTTTTTGAACTTACTGCAAAATACGTCAGTACAGTGCAGGCGAGATTGTAAATTACAAGTGCCGATGCCGACATATAAATATAGTTGAATTCAAACGCCTTTGAAATAATCAGCAGTATTCCGATTACAAAACCGAGTATAACGGAGACAGTCTGAAAGATAAGTCCCAGTACTGCGGCTGAGTGGATTACTTTAGTACCGATAATAAGCTGAGCAAAAGAGGAGAATTTGCCGGAGCAGGCTATTGAAGCACTGAGGCGTACTGTTTTTCTGGTTTCTTCATCAAAGTCGTTATGTAGTTTTTTGGGGAGAATCCTGAACATACTTTTAGGAACACCGAAAAGTGAGGATATTTTTCCGAGCGTAAGGCACGGGTCAACGCTTTTGAGAATCATGAATATTTTATGTTTCGCAAGCTGTTTTGCCCAGCGTTTCACTTCTCTGTCGGCACGTATTTCAACCGTAAACAGTGCGGCTATGTTGCCTGAAATTGAAAGATACATAGCCTCCTGATTGTCTCCAGTGTATTCGGATTCTTTGGTTTTTGTGGGCAGACCCTCAATGTTGTGGCTGAGCATAAGTTCACGGTTTCCGAAAAGTACACGCCTGTTATGAATCCAGCCACAAAGTCCCATAGACTCCTCAAATGAAAAGTTTTCTATCTGATAGAGAATATCCTGATTTTCGTCAACAACGTCGCTGAACAGATGACGCATAACACTGCCTGCGTGGTGAGTAAGGCTTGCGGCTTCAAGCAAAGCTTCGTTTACCTTTGTATTGGAAAAGACCTTGACACCGCCGAGTTGTATGGAATGTTCAGGGAAAAGGGAATCGGTATTTACAAGAATGGAGTTGGTGTCATAAAAGTCGTCAACGCTCTGATAACCAAGCATAACACCTTTTTTTATGATTGTCCTGTTTGAGATTTTTTCAAGCGGAACATTTGCAACAAAAGGCATAGCCACGCATGAAGTCGCACACATAAGCATACTGAAAATAGAAAGATCGAATGCAAGTGCGTCCATTGAGAAAAACTCTTCTTTACAGAAAAGTGTCAGTATAAGTGAAATTAACGCCGATATAATCAGACAAACAGGTGTGATTTTTTTACAGTACTTGTCAGTTATGTCCGACGAATATGTGTATTTCAGAAAATCGGTTAAAAAGTCGGTTTTACGCATTGATGCAAGAATGGGGAAGTCTCCGAGAGTACCTCTTGTAAGACGTTCGGCACGTTCTTCGTCACGTACATAGACTATGCCGTGGCGGTCGAAATATTCCTTTGACACAAGCTTGAAATTTCTCTGAGCCCTGTTAAGAATAAGAAGTTTTCCGAGAGCGTTGGTGAGAAGTGCAAGTATTCCGACAGGCATATAAATACGTTCTGCCATGACATATTCAGGATTTATCAAACCCGGAAGTATTGATATAAGGCAGGTAATTGCAGTAACGGCGGTAAGTGAATCACTGTCAGCCTTCAAAGTAAAGAACTTTTTCAGACCTTTTGTAATTACCGCAAATGATGAGACTATAGCGGCAAGTCCTGTAAAAAGGTGTGTGATAAGATAGAGTGTGATATTATTTTTACTCAGTACGCTTATAATAGGAAGGTCAAACTGATTTGCCATAGTAATATATATACTGAGGAATGAAATCAGCAGAAGAATCACAACTCTTGCCTTTATAATACCTTTAAGTTCTTTTATATCACGCCCTACATCTTCAACGTCACCGTAATAATTGAAGTCAACAATTCGTTTTGTACGTTTCTTTTTTGAAGTATCTGTAGTTTCTTCTTCTGTTTCGGGTTCTATATGAACGTCTATGGCTTCGGACGGTGCTTGTCGTTCATAAGTTATGCGTGAATTTGTTTTTGTATTTTTGCGGTTGAGTTCGGCATACTTTGCGGCTGCTATAATCTCGGGAGACGGAACAATGTCCGTAATCATCTTGAGGTTTTCGGGGTCTTCTGCTTCTGCAAGAATTGCCGCACGGCTTCGCTTTTTCTTCTTGAACACAGGCGGTGTATACATATATTCACCGTCGGGCGATTCTTTTTTATACGTATAGTCCGCTTCTTTTTTTCTGTGATTTTTATTTCCTGCTTTCTGACGTTCGGCGGCTTCCCTTGCCCTCGTCGATTCAGTCATACGCCTTATTTTTGAAACATCGTCCGCACTCATATGTGTATTAAGAACGGCACTGCTGTAAATTGCAGATTCGGGATTTCCCTCTGAATCCGTTCCCGCATTAAGTACAGTAATTTTACGGCGTTTTGGCGGAGGAGGTGCTTCGTTCATGGGTTGTCTCATTGAGTTGTCGTCCCATGGTGTTTTTTCATGTGACGACGGTTTTGTAGCAGTTGCCACAGATGAAGCGGTTTTGCGGTTGTTGTCGGTTGTATTTTTATCGGGGGAGTACTCGTCAAGTATATCTTCCAGAGATAATTTCTTATCAGACATAAAAATTTCTCCTTATGACGAATGACGTTGTCTTAGAACTTCATACATGAAAATTCCTGCGGCAACCGAAGCATTCAGTGAATTTATTTTTCCGAACATCGGAAGTTTAATCATAAAATCACATTTTTTCTGAATAAGTCTGCTTATACCAAAACCCTCCGAACCGATAACAAGAGCCATACTGCCTGTAAAGTCGGTTTTACAGTAATCACTTCCCGATGCGTCAGTGCCGTAAATCCAGACACCGTTTTCTTTAAGCATATCAATGCATGATGCGAGGTTTGAAACCCTTGCCACAGGTACGTAGCTTACTGCTCCTGCCGAAGTTTTTGCCACTGTTGCATTAAGTGATGCACTTCGTCTTTTAGGAATAATAATTCCGTCTGCTCCTGCGGTTTCTGCGGTACGGATAATAGCACCGAGATTGTGGGGGTCTTCAATTTCGTCACATATTATAATAAAGGGATTTGTACCTTTGTTGCGTGATACGGCTAATATGTCCTCAACTGAAACATATTCTCCGCAAGCTCCGACCGCAACAACGCCCTGATGTGAAGCACCGCCTGCAAGCTGGGAAAGCTTTTTGTCCTGAGCGTCTTTCACAACAATGCCCTTGTCCTTTGCAAGACGGCGTATAAGACCAAGACTTCCACCGTTTCCGTCTATGTATATAGTGTCAATCTGTTTGTCGGATTTAAGAGCCTCAATAACGGGATTGCGTCCGACAATGTTTTCAAATTCAATATTTTTATC
>CAMWGS010000196.1 GCA_947173865.1 uncultured Ruminococcus sp. | reverse complement strand
GTATAAAATATCAGAAAAGAGGTTTTTATATGGCAAAGGATAAAAAAATGGTCACTGAAATTACCTCAATGGACGAGGATTTTGCTCAGTGGTATACCGATATCTGCAAAAAAGCCGAGCTTGTTGAGTATACAAGCGTTAAGGGCTGTATGGTAATCCGTCCTTACGGATATGCTATATGGGAAAACATTCAGAAAATTCTTGACGGAATGTTCAAGGCTACAGGGCACGAAAATGTATGTATGCCGATGTTTATTCCCGAGAGCCTTCTTCAGAAAGAAAAAGACCACGTTGAAGGTTTTGCACCCGAAGTTGCGTGGGTAACTCACGGCGGAAGCGAAAAACTTGAGGACAGACTTTGCGTGCGTCCTACTTCCGAAACGCTTTTCTGTGAACACTACGCTAATATAATTCACTCATACCGTGACCTGCCCAAACTCTATAATCAGTGGGTAAGCGTTGTACGCTGGGAAAAGACTACACGTCCGTTCCTGCGTTCAAGAGAATTTTTATGGCAGGAAGGTCACACAATCCATGCAACCGCTGAGGAGGCTGTTGAAGAAACAGAACGTATGCTTAACACATACGCACAGTTCTGTGAAGAATCACTTGCAATGCCCGTTGTAAAGGGTAAAAAGACGGAAAGCGACAAATTTGCTGGAGCAGTTTCCACTTATGCAATAGAAGCACTCATGCACGATGGAAAAGCTTTACAGGCAGGTACTTCCCATTATTTCGGAGACGGTTTCGCCAAAGCTTTCGGCATTGAATATACTGACAAGTCAAATCAGAGAGTTAATCCCCACCAGACAAGCTGGGGCGTTACCACACGTCTTATCGGTGCAGTTATCATGACTCACGGCGATAATAACGGTCTTGTGCTTCCGCCTGCCGTTGCACCTGTACAGGCTGTAATTATCCCGATTGCACAGCATAAGGACGGCGTTCTTGACAAGGCAAACGAACTGAAAAAACGTCTTTCTGATATTAATATCCGTGTAAAACTTGACGACAGTGAAAATTCTCCGGGCTGGAAATTTGCCGAATATGAAATGAAAGGCGTGCCTGTTCGTGTGGAGATAGGTCCTAAGGACATCGAAAACGGACAGTGTGTTATTGCTTCACGCTGGAACGGCGAAAAGGTAACAGTTCCGCTTGACGAACTCGAAACAGCCGTACAGCAGAAACTTAAAGAGGCTCATGACGGAATGTATAACAAGGCTCTTGAAAATCAGAAAAACAGGACTTATGCCTGCACAACACTTGACGAAATTTCAAAGGCTCTCGAAAACGGCGACGGCTTTATTAAAGCTATGTGGTGCGGTGAAGAAGCCTGTGAGGACGAAGTAAAGGAAAAGACAGGTGTCGGCTCAAGATGTATTCCGTTTGAACAGGAACAGCTTTCGGATAAATGTGTATGCTGTGGAAAACCTGCAAAGCATATGGTTTACTGGGGAAAGGCTTATTGATTTCAATAACCCGAATAACAAAAAGACTGAAATTCATTTCAGTCTTTTTTTATTTTTAATGTAAAATATACTTGACATTTTTTGCAAAGTATGCTATACTAAAATCGCAACGTTGACTTTACATTTTTGAGGAGAGTGTTTTTGAATACGAAAATTAAAGAACTCAGAAAAGCTAATAAATTATCACAGGAAGAACTCGCTTTAGCGGTAGGTACTACCAGACAAACTATTACATCTATTGAAACAGGTAAATATATCGCTTCACTGCCTCTTGCCTACAAAATATCACATTTTTTCGGGCTTGCAATAGAAGAAGTATTTGATTTATCTGAATATTCGGACTGAAAGGAGTCTGCAAAATGGAAAAATACAGAAAAAATTTGATTTTAAGAATTATTGCCCTGTCCCTTGTTGTATTACTGGCAGCAGTACTGGGAATATTCAATATTTTCGGAGCAAATGAACAGGTTAAAGAAAACTTTATTTTTGGTTTTCAATGTGGGTTTATCATCGGTCTGGGACTTGTTTCAGTTATTCTTATTATCCGTTACAGCAAAGCGGTTAAAGATTTGAAAAAGCTGGAAGTTTTATTCAACAAGGAAAATGACGAAAGAATCAGATATATCAAGTCAAAAGCAGGTATGCCGATGTTGCAGGTTACTTCCGCAATAATGATTTTGTGCGGAACTGTTTTCGGATATTTCAACACAACGGTTTTCCATACTCTGATTATCGCTTCCATGTGTCAGTTGTTCATAGGTACTACTGTAAAAACCATTTATTTAAAAAAAGTATAAATAATTTTCGGCATTAAGTAAGGCGTACTTTAAAAGTACGCCTTATTTTAATAACTACTGGTTAAGTTCGTCAAGCTGTGCTGCTGTAATCGGTAAATCAGACGGTTTTATTGTTCTTGCTTCAACATACTGAATGGCAAGAGCGTCAGCATTTGTAATGCCACCACCGTTATCAACTGCATCCGCACAAAGCCTTCCTTCTTCGGAAAGTTTATACTTGTCGGGATTTGCAATTGACTGCATTATAAGTACAGCATCATTGAGTTCTACTTTTCCGTTTTCATCTGCGTCACCATATAAACGTGCAGGTGCGTTTGTGGGGTCTGTTGTACCTGTTGTGGTTGTAGTAGTTGTTGTGGAAGAATCTGACGAATTTGTTGTAGTTGTAGTAGTCTCTAAAGGTTCAATTCCGTCAATGATTGAATAGAAAGATTCCTTTGCGGAATAGTCCTCATTAAAGAGAAGCGGATATTTTGAGGCTCTCCAGCTCTGGTCATCGGTAGTTCCCCAGAATACAACAGCGGATATGTCGTCCTTGTGTTCAACAATAGCGTCCATAATGTCGCTGTAATACTGAGCCTGTTCTTTAAAGTGGTCGGTATCGTTTACAGTTGCGTCAAGTTCTGTAATCTGAACATCAAGACCTGTTGCACAGAACTTGTCAAGAGCCTTTTTGTATACATTTACAGACGGGAATGCATCACTGCCTGAACGTGCATCAAGATGAGACTGCATACCGATACCGTCTATGTAGTGACCGTCTGAGTTTATTTCCTCTACCATTTTAATAATAGCATCTGTTTTTCCAGGCATATACTCATTGAAGTCGTTATAATAGAGTTTAGTTCCTTCGGGAGCATACTTCTTTGCAAATTCAAATGCAGGCTTTATAAAAGAGTTATCACCGAAAATCTGAACCCACGGAGACTTCTGAGAGCCTTCCTCCTGTGTACCGGCAGGACGTGCAGAGCCGTCGTCAAGCCAACATTCGTTTACAACATCCCATGCATAGAAATCAACATCAGAGTATTCTTCTTCAACTGCTGCGAAAACGTTCTTTATATAGTTTTCCATGCGGACAAGCATTTTATCCTTTGAAACCCATTCACCATTGGGGTCATAATTTTCCTTGAAGAACCATGTAGGAGTCTGCTGATGCCATATAAGAACGTGACCTCTTACAGGGATATTGTTTTCTCTTGCAAAATTGAGGATTGACTTTGCACTGTCAAGACTAACCTGCGGGTCTTCGTCGTTTCCGTCTGCTGCCATAGCCTGACAGGCTTTCTGGTCAAGAATAGCGTCTGGTTTAAGTTCATTACCTGCTGTAAGGCTGTTGAAGTGTTTTAAGACAAGGTCTTTTGTAGACTGCGGAGCGAGTTCCTTGGCAGTTGTAGCAGTACCTATTTTGAAATATCCGCTGTATACATCTTTAAGGGAAGCAATATCCTGCTGAATATCATGAACAGGAGCTTCTTTAAGTGTAAAATCGTCGATATAGATATTGTCCGTACCGCCTTCAAAATATATCATTACATTTGTTACATCGTCAGAAAAACTTATCTTTATGTCGTTTATTTCCTGCCAGCCGTTGCCGTTGAGGTTTGCGAGATTTTCATAATGTTCAACGCCCGATGCATCTGTATACTGCATACTGAAAGTATTGCTTGTGTAATACTGTCCCATAACTTTCGCACTCACGAGGTAAGCTTTACCTGCTTCACAGATTTCGTCAAGTTTCAGTGCAGGGCCGTTCCATGTTTTTGTACGTCCGCTTGCACAGAGTGACTTCTTACCGCTTACTGCATTATCTTCACTTGCTGAAATGACAGTTGTATCACCTGAATTTCTTGCGGAAAAAGCCGAAACGTCGCCGTCCTCGAAATCAGACGAATAAATAATTTTTCCCTCTGTTGCTGTACCTGCTGCAGAATCTTCAGCATATACAGCTGATGCGGTTGAACACATCATAACTGCACTGATTGTACCTGCAATCAGGTTTTGAAAATGCTTTTTTTTCATTTTTTAACCCTCCGTATATAATATTTACGATATGTTATATTATACTGTTATTTTACCATATTATAATTATAT
>CAMWGS010000195.1 GCA_947173865.1 uncultured Ruminococcus sp. | reverse complement strand
ATTCTCTGCCATGCGTCCCTTTGTCAATTCGATGGGAATCATATCTGTAAAGTTTGACATGGTGGATTCTATGCAAAGATAAGGCTTATCTTCGTTGATAGAGTCTTCAAGTTTTGCATATCCTACATTTTGCAGCAATGTGCTGTCAGTTATCTGTTCTTTTTTCTGCAATTCCTTTGCCTGTTCTTTTGTAAATTCTGAAATTCTTTCCAGAACGTCCATCTGACTTTTTTTGATAGTTTCGGCTTCTTTCAGCTTTTCGTCAGCAGATTTGATTTTCTGATTGAGAATATCATCTTTCTTTTCAAGGTTATCGTTTTTCTTATCAAGATTTTCTTCTTTTTGCTGCATACGTCTTTCCTGACGTGACAGCTCTGCTCTGCGTTCCTTGATTTCCTTATCTGCTTCTGTGCGGAGCTTATGAATTTCGTCCTTAGCTTCAACTAACGCACTTTTTTTCTTGTTATCAGCGTCCTTTTCAGCGTCCTCAATTATACGTTCTGCCTGTTTTTCAGCTGAACCCATTACGGCTTCAGCCTGTTGCTTACGCTGTTCGATACCTGCATCAACGCCTTTTTTATAAGCCTTGCTGTAAGTTACAACACCTGCAACAACTGCACCTACTATAAGTGCAACGATAATAAGGACGATAGAAAGAGTCAAGTTCATACAGTGCATTACCTCCTTTAATAAAATTAGTAAAATAAACTTGTATCATAAATCTGATTACTACTTAAAGGCGGTAAATGCCGCATCATTTTATTCATTTGTTAAAATATATTGATTAAGAGCCTAATCATAAGATTAAAGCCCGCAAAACATAGCGGACAATAAATGTCCATATTTGTTCCGTTATCATAATTCAGTAAAGGTGCGGTAAATTCCTTATATCTCTTTACGGAAAGAGCCGTCACCGTAATGATTTAAAACAAAGCTGCAAATACTGCCTGAAGTAATATTCTGCAAATAAATACAACATAATTATTATATACTTTTTCTTTCCTTATGTCAATAGATTTCTTATGAATAATTACAAAAAGGATATATTTTTTTTACTGAACAAAACAGACGGCAGTTTAATTGTGAATAAATTGTAAATATTTCGTTTGGTACTTGACTTTGAATGTGAAAAAGTTATATACTAATTTTAGCACTCGATGAGTAAGAGTGCTAAAATTACGATTTGGAGATGTTGTTTTATGGAAACCAGACAGTTCAAGGCAGAGTCAAAGAGACTTCTTGAAATGATGATTCATTCAATTTATACGCATAAGGAAATTTTCCTCAGAGAACTTATCTCTAATTCCAGCGACGCTATTGACAAGCTTTATTTCAAGTCGCTTACTGATGATAAGGTTGGTCTTAACAAGGACGATTTCGCTATATGGCTTACAGCCGATAAAGATACACGTACTCTTAAAATTACCGACAACGGCATAGGTATGACAGAAGAAGAACTCGAAAATAATCTCGGTACTATCGCTAACAGCGGTTCGCTTAAATTCAAGACGGAAAACAAGCTTGAAGAAGATAATCAGATTATCGGACAGTTTGGTGTCGGATTCTATTCTGCTTTCATGGTTGCAAAGAAAGTTACTGTAATTTCAAAGGCTTACGGCAGTGACAAGGCTTATAAATGGGAATCCGAGGGTGTTGACGGTTATACGATTACGGAAGCCGAAAAGAAAAATGCAGGTACTGAAATTATTCTTGAACTGCTTGAAGATACAGATGACGAAAATTACAGCGATTTTCTTGACCAGTACAGACTCAAGTCACTTGTCAAGAAATATTCCGACTATATCCGTTTCCCCGTTAAAATGGAAATGACACACAGCCGTCCCGTTGAAATGTCCGACGAGGACAAGGAAGCAGGAAAAGCACCTGAATATGAGGATTATATTGAAGTTGAAACACTCAACAGTATGACACCCCTTTGGAAGAAAAACAAAACAGAACTCAAGGAAGAAGATTACAAGCATTTCTATACGGAAAAGTTCTATGATTACAGTGAACCGCTCCGCTATGCACACGTAAAGAACGAGGGTAACGCCAATTATAATGCACTGCTTTATATTCCGTCAAAAGCACCTTTCGACTTCTATTCAAAGGAGTACGAAAAGGGTTTACAGCTCTATTCCAACGGTGTTCTTATCATGGACAAGTGTGCCGACCTGCTTCCCGACTATTTCAGTTTTGTAAAGGGTCTTGTTGATTCGGAGGATTTGTCGCTGAATATTTCACGTGAGATGCTTCAGCATGACAGACAGCTTAAAGTTATTGCAAAGAGTATCGAAAAAACAATAAGCAGTGAACTCAAAAAGATGCTCAAGAATGACCGTGAAAAGTATGAGGAATTCTGGAAGGCTTTCGGTTTACAGCTTAAATACGGTATTTACAGTGATTATGGCATGAACAAGGAAAAGCTTCAGGATTTGCTGATGTTTACTTCCTCAAAGGAGAACAAGCTTGTAACTCTTGACGAGTACATTACAGGTATGCGTGAAGAACAGAAGTTCATTTACTATGCAACAGGCGACAGCGTTGAGCGAATAGAACAGCTTCCTCAGACTGAACTTGTAAAGGAAAACGGTTTTGAGATTCTCTACCTTACAGACAATATTGACGAGTTTGCAGTAAAGACGCTTATCAAGTACAAGGATAAGGAATTCAAGTCTGTTTCAGCCGACGACCTCGGTCTTGAAAATAACGAAAAACAGAAAGAAATCAAGGCTAAGGAAGAAGAAAACGCCGACCTTCTCAAAGAACTTGCAGACGCTCTTGACGGCAAGGTTTCAAAGGTAATTCTTTCCCACAGGCTTAAATCACATCCTGTCTGCCTTACAAGTGAGGGTGAAATTTCACTTGAAATGGAAAAAGTACTCAATTCAATGCCGAACGGTCAGAAGATAACCGCTCAGAGAGTTCTTGAAATCAATCCTGAACATGAAATTTTCGGCAAGCTTAAATCAATGAAAGAGTCCGACGACAAGGACAAGCTCGGTAAATATGCAAAGCTTCTCTACAGTCAGGCACTTCTTATTGAGGGTATGAATATTGAAAATCCTGTTGAATTTTCTAATCTTATCTGTGAACTGATGTAATAAATAAAAGTCCGCTGTACAGTGCGTACGGCGGATTTTTCGTTAACAGATGTAATTATATATGTAACAAAGAAATATTATATAAGTAAAAACGGTTATTTTAAGCCTTATTTCCTTTTGATAAAAATTCTCTTGTATTTACGTTCACCATTGAAAGCGGTTGAGCAACCTTGCTATCCTCTAGCCATAAGTCATTATAAAAGCCCTTGCCCTCACTTTCGGTTGCACCAAGTATTTCAAACTGTTCTGGATTGAACTTGTCCATAAACGTTATTGGCACACCTATAGCACCGTTATAATCGCAGGGTATATCAGCTACTTTGTTCATCTCAATAGCGTCGTAATTGTCATAATGTGGGTAATTTTCAGTCGTATAACTCCGAAATAGTATCAGGTTTTCATGCCTTTTTTCAATATCAAGGTTTGTATACCAACAAATATTACCAAACTCCGCCATTTCTGACCGTTCTCATCTATCCAGCATCTTGTTTCCCTTGATTCATAGCTATCAGGCACTGTAAAAGCCATATCTCCCGATTTATAGCCAATCCACATTTTATTATCTTAAGCAAGGGGAAGATTTCCTTATAAGTGATAGCGTTCTGGTTGCCGATAATAAGAAATTTCTTGTTATACTCAATAAGTTGTGCCACGTACTCACGGAACAAGCTGAACGGTGGATTGGTAACCACAATATCAGCCTCTTTCAACAACTCTATGCACTCATCAGAGCGGAAGTCACCATCCCCTTTAAGTAGTTCAGGCTTGCTATCAACAGACTGAAGCAGTAATTCAACGTCCGTAAGGTCAACTGCTCCGTCGCCGTTCAGGTCTGTCACTTTTGTTATCTCAATCTTGTAAGGCTTGCGGTTGTTGTCAGATGTTCCCATGACCTCATCTTCACCGAAGAAGGACATCTGCGTGTACACTACCGGAGAACTTGCATAGTATGTGCATATCAGCTTTTTCAATCCAAGAAAATTGAATTGCATAGCAAAGAACTTGAAAAAATTGCTTTCATATGGGGCATCACAGTTGCAGAGTATAGTTTTTCCTTTGAAATGCTCCCTGTAATGCCGAAGTTCGTTCTCGATATCATACAACTATGTGTAAAATTCGTCTTTCTTTGCCCTGTTCGCATTTGACAGGGCTTTGTTATTGTTCGCCATTAATTACTCTCCTTTTGAGAGGAGATTTATTAAATAAAAAAGACCTCTCAAAGAGAAGTCTTTTAGTGGTGCGAGTAATGGGACTTGAACCCATACGTCCTTCGACACACGCCCCTCAAAC
>CAMWGS010000194.1 GCA_947173865.1 uncultured Ruminococcus sp. | reverse complement strand
GTGAAGTGTCGTGGAACGGACGAACTATGCAAGTTCCGCAAGACCGAGAATCAGTTTAAGGCAGAACGTGACAGGGCTATACTTGTAAACCGTAAAAAGCGCAACTGCAACAGATGTAAATATATGGGAACTCCGTGCAGACTGAGTTCAGAGGAAGGGCGTGAAGAAAATGCGTGAAATTTTATTCAGAGGAAAACGTAAAGATACCGGTGAATGGACGGAAAGTTTTACTGTAATCAAACTTGATAAACATATGTATATGTGTAAATCTTCAATGTGCGAAATTACATATGATTTGCAGTATAACATAACAGCTATGAGAAGCAAAAATCCGTTTTTTGTAGAAGTGATTCCCGAAACTGTTGGACAGTTAACAGGTTTGACCGATAAGAACGGCGTGAAGATTTTTGAGGGCGATATAGTCTCATTTGATGATTGTTGGGATACGCAATATAAAGGGATTGTTTGTTGGCGTTCGGGAAGTTATGATGTTGATTGCTCAAAATCCGATAAAGATATTTTCAGGCTTTTTACTGCTTATGTTTGTGGTGCAAAAATTATCGGAAATATCCACGACAATCCCGAACTGCTGGGAGGTGAAAAAAATGAGGCTGATTGATGCGGACGAATTTATAAATACCACAAAGATGGGAACTATGCTTGCCTCTATGTGTACAACAAATGTTGCGAAAAAAGAAATTTTAAAGGCAACATACGAGCTTATCAAAGAACGCATAGGCAATGCTCCAACAGTTGATGCAGTACCTGTGAGACATGGCAAATGGAAATATAAAAACGATGAGGACTTTGATTATGTTCCTTGTTGCTCAATTTGTGGTGAAGCTGATGCACTTAGTCGTAATGATTATAATTATCATGGTGGCAAGATAAGAGACAACAATTCCAACTACTGCCCCACTTGTGGAGCAAAAATGGATGGAGGTGAAAGTAAATGAGTTGGACAGAAGAAGACCAGATACGTTATGAAGCCGAAAGCAAGGAACGAAAAAGGCAAATCATACTGAAAAAACTTGAAGAAGCACAAAGACGTTATGACGAAGCAGACCGCAATTATCAGGATACAGGTTCATCAAGCTGTATGCGAACTATGAACAGGCACAATGACATGATTATGATTTGCGAGCTTGCACTTCAGGCACTTGACAGTGTCTGCGGAAAATGCGAACGGCAACGTAAAAAAATCGGCAGTGCCATTGATAAATATAGCTTTGCAAATGAAAAAAACGACACATATTTATTGAATTTTGACAGAATAATCAATGACTTCATGGACTCATACTGAAAAAGCCGAAACAGTGGATTTTTATCCGCTGTCCGTCGGAAGTGGTCGCCCGACGCTGATGAGGCAGACCAAAAGGATGTGATAAAATGAGAGAAATGATTTACAGAAACAAATCAATAACAGAACTGCTTGACAGCGGTACATATAACGGCTATCAATATAGGATAGTCTCAAGAGGTCTGCACCCGTGTGCATACGTGAAACTTCCGGAGGGTCATAAATACTATGGTCTGGATTATGTTGACATTCCGGTTGACTGCCACTACGGTCTTACATACTCTGACAGCTATGTTGACGGTCTGTTTGTCGGCAATGGCTGGTGGATTGGCTGGGATTATGGTCATTGCTGTGACTATTCCGGCTTTATGATGCACGAACACTGGAAAGATGTCGATACATCATACTGCAAAAAGTGGACAACCACTGAAATCCTCAAAGAAGTAAAACAAGTTATTGACCAGCTGAACAAATCAGGAGGAATTTTATGAAGAAGATACCAACATTATTCAAGAGAGTATTTGACGGAAATAAAATCGCTGACATTCTTCCGGAGATAACCGAAGGCTGTGAGGAAGCGTTTCTGCACGGTGATGCAACGGTGAAATGGGATGGTGCTTGCTGTGCTATCATAAACGGAGAACTTTACAGGCGTTACGACGCAAAGAACGGCAAGCCTGTTCCGGAAGGTGCAATCAAGTGTCAGGAAGAACCCGACCCGATAACTGGACATCTTCCGTGCTGGATAGAGTGCGACCGTGAAAATCCGAATGACAAGTGGTTCTGTTCTGCCTATGACATAACTTACAGTATGATACAAAACCGTTTGCCGAATGCTTTAAAAGATAGTGTGCGACTTTCAGACGGTACTTACGAGGCAGTCGGAGAACATTTTAACGGCAATCCATACAAGGTTAAGTCAGATTGTTTAGCCTCACATGGGAAAAGAAAACTTGACGTTGAACGCACTTTCGAGGGCGTGAAAAAATTCCTGAATGAGAACTACATTGAGGGCATTGTGTTCTGGCTTGACGGTCAGACGGTATGCAAAATAAAGCGGACGGACTTCAGGTTTGAATGGAACGGCAAAGGTGGTGATAGAATTGCTGAATCCTTATCAGTATGACAGGTTATATCGTATAGCAAGAAAAGACGGCTTTGACAAGTGTCAGGAAGCTTTATATGACGCTTGCGAAAATGTTATAACTGTTATTGAGGGTGACAGTTATGATGAACTTGTCAAGAGCCTTGCCGGAATAGCTGTTGCATCTGAAAAAATCATCATTGCTCTTGATTCTGATTATCGAAAAAACTTTTATAAAGAAGTTGAAGAAGAAACACAAAAGCAGATAAAAGCAAGAAAAATAAATCGTTATGGAAAAAAAGGTGGTGAAAAACTTGAGTGAATGGATTTATTGCATTAGCAAACAGCCCGAAAGTAGTGGTAAGTATTTAGTGGCTTATTACAGCAAATACGATAATAAATCAAATGAACTAATGCCTATATCTTACTCAATGGCAGAGTATTCAGTAACGAGTAAAGAATGGCAGGTAAACGTAAAGGTGGTCGCATGGCAACCGATACCAACACTACTGCACGGAGTTCTGGAATGGCTTTATCTGGAGAATGATTTTGGAATTCAGTGTCCTGTGTGTGGTACGATATTCATGGACAAGGATTTCCATATAGGAACTAAATCAAAATACTGTCCATCTTGTGGCATACGTCTGGGAGGTGATGAACAATGACAGAACTTTGCAGAGGCAAGCGTACCGATAACGGTGAGTGGGTTTGCGGTGACGTAATGAAAGGCACTCGTAATGGCGACAAAATCCAGATACTTCATAATGGTAAGTTTGTAAGTATCATTCCAAGAACTGCCAGCTGGTCTGATGGTACAAAAGACAGATGTGGCAAGTACATATATGAAGGAGATTTCCTTAAAGACAGAGAGAGAACACTTTGGCTTGCGGTAATGGGCGCACGCAGCAGAAATTTTTCGTTTATCGATGTGAAAAGTCCGAAGCAGTACACGATTTTCGGAAATGTCAAGACAACATTTATGGAGATTGTCGGGAATATATACGATAATCCGGAGTTGCTGAAGGACAGTGACAGTAAATAAAAACTATATCCGAAATAAAGAAAACTGCTGGTGTATTAGTGCTTTACGAAGAATCAAACAGCATACGTGGCTGGCTTTACGCAAGACATAGAAAACGCACTATGTTCCGTTAGAATTGGCTTTTAAGAACTGTATACGTCTCTTTCGTTCCATAGGTGTGGAAATGCCTGTACCACCTGAAATGTTAATATGAAAGAAGTGAAAAAATGAAAATAATTCCAAATATAAGCGAACTTTACAGACAGATGAAGTCAAAAGGGATAGAAACTGTCAGGAAATTAAGCAGAGAAAGCGGTATAGACTGTGGTATTTTGTATTCTGCTTTTGAACAAGGTGTTGCATCAAAAGTAACTTACTGGAAACTTGCCGAGTTCTTCGGCTGTCATATCGAAGATTTACAGATACCCGATTATTCAGAAAAAAAAGGAGGTAAAAAAATGAAATCAGAAGTATTATTCAGAGGAAAAACCGCTGACGGAGAATGGGTATATGGTGACATTAGGAGATGCAGTACTGGTATAGACATTGACCAGCATGACGATGTTTCATGTGAAGTTATTCCGGAAACTGTCGGAGTGTTCACAGGCTACAGAGCCTTGAACTATGAAAGAATCTTCGAGGGTGATATTCTGAAAACTATGACCGGACATTTTCTGCTTGTGACCGATTCAGGTTACGGGGACTGGACTTTTACAGATATCGACACCGGCGAAACTTGCAGATATGCTACTCGTGAAATGCTGTCAAGCTGTAAAATTGTTGACAATATCCATGATAACCCTGACTTTGCAAAAACATACATACATAAATTCTGAAAGGAAGCAAAAAAGTGTTAAAGCATCAGATGAAATGTCCGACGTGCAGAAAACGTGCGTTTGACATATCAGTATTACCGGACGTTCCACTTATAATAGAGTTGAAATGTCCTAACTGCAAAAACATAGTGCGTGTATCATGCACAAGAAATAATTCAGA
>CAMWGS010000193.1 GCA_947173865.1 uncultured Ruminococcus sp. | reverse complement strand
TCGGAGTACTTGCTTACGGGAGTATTTTTTTCCCTGAGTGGAAGCAACCCAGCCACTTTTTATCCAGTTCTTAATTGTAGAGCCTGTAAGACCCGTAAGTTTGGAAAGTTGTGAAAGTGTGAGACCGCCTGTTGCATCGAGTACGGGAGAAACAATGGAAAAAGCTTCATCTCTTGCCTGTTCGCTGAATTTAAGTGTTGTACCGGGAATATAACGATTCATGTTCACTGACTCCTTTGACGTGATGATATGATTATAACATAAGTTCATACGAACCGCAAGTGTTGTCTTATGATGAAATGAGACGATTTTCGGTATTTTTTTATATTTATCATTTGAATACTCTTTTATTCTTAGTTTTTCGTGAATATACACACTCGGTTATCTGTCGTCAATCTTTTTTTGAAAAGCAGTTGAATTTTTCTGTAATTTATGGTATACTGTAAAAAGCAGATTTTTTTAATGTATATTTCGGCATGGCTGTACGCCGTTAAAGAACAGTCACCGCTTATGCGGTTGGAGAAAAATATGAATATTTCCGATTTTCTTATAACAATGGCACAGACTGCCGAAGTTGAACAGCCCGGACTTTTTCCGTTTCCTTTCAGCCTTCACCTCGGTTTCTGCTGTATTGCACTTGTGTTTTTTGTATGGAGGTTTATAAAGGAAAAACTGCCATATCAGCTTATAATGGCGGTTGCAATACCTCTTTCACTGATAATATGGATTTCAAACAGCAAAACACTTTTCTACGGTGTGGGAATAGCAGAACTTGTCCTTATCATTGCAGCCTTTGTGACTTCAATTGTTTTCAGGGCAAAAGAGCCTGTTCACGAAAATGCTGAGGCGGTACAGGAAACAGATTCCGAAGAAAAGGAGTAAGTTATGAAAATAGCTGTTCTGGACTGGTACACGGTAAATATAAGTAATGATATTCCGACTTCTGTTCTTGAAGAACTCGGAGACGTTAAAATAATTCCCCTCACATCTCCTGAAGAAACTGCTGAAAATATAGGTGATGCTGAAATTGTACTCTGCAATAAAGTTATGATTACAAAGGAAGTTATGGATAGTTGTCCGAATCTTAAATATATCGGACTCTTTGCGACCGGTTACAATAATGTTGACATAGAATATGCCGCCAAAAAAGGAATTACCGTATGTAATGCGGGTTCGTATTCGACAGATGCAGTTGCACAGCAGACTTTTGCATACATACTTGACCATTTCAATAAAATCAGGGATTATGATACTGCCGTTAAAAAAGGTGAATGGGAACGTTTTCCGTCGTTTTCGTACTTTCCCATTCCGACAGCGGAACTTTCGGGCAGAACGCTTTCAATAGTGGGATACGGTTCTATAGGAAAGGCTGTTGCTAAGATAGGCAGTGCCTTTAATATGAATATTATAATAAGTACAAGGACAAAGCCCAAAAACTGTCCGTATGAAGTCACGGATATTTATACCGCTACCGAAAAAGCTGATATACTTACTTTTCACTGTCCGCTTACTGAACAGACCAAAGGTATTGTAAACGCTGAACTTATTTCAAAAATGAAAAGTACTGCTGTTTTGATAAATACGTCAAGGGGAGCGGTTGTCAATGAAAAAGACCTTGCCGACGCTCTGAATAGCGGTAAAATTTCAGCGGCATATCTGGACGTTCTGGAAAAAGAACCGATGTCGCCCGATACTCTGTTGAAAAATGCACGTAACTGCGTAATAACACCGCATACGGCATGGGCGGCACTGGAAACCAGAAGCCGACTTGTCGGAATAGTGTGCGACAATATAAGGGCATGGCAGAACGGTACGCCGATAAATAAAGTAAACTGAAAGAAGATTTGACAATGAGAAATATTTCTGAAAAAAAGAGAATTGTAATAAAACTTGGTACGTCTACTCTTGCCCACAAAACAGGCAAGCTTAACATCAGACGTATGACTAATTTAGTACGTGTTATATCTGATTTACATAATTCGGGACGTGAGATTATAATGGTATCTTCAGGAGCAGTCGGACTTGGTGCGGGAAAACTCGGACTTGCCGAAAAGCCGAAAGATACACGTATGAAACAGGCTGTTGCGGCAGTCGGACAGTGCGAACTTATGCATATATATGATGATATGTTTGAAAAGTACAGCGTTACCGTTGCACAGATTCTGCTTACAAAGACTATTATAAGCAACCCGAATCATTGCAGTAATTTCAAGAATACCGTTGAAACACTTATAAGTATGGGAGTTATCCCGATAGTTAATGAAAACGATACTATTGCCATTGATGAGCTTGAACTGGAAATAGGTGAGAACGACTCTCTTTCCGCACTTGTTGCAGACCTTGCAGGTGCTGATTTACTTCTGATTCTTTCTGATATTGATGCACTCTATGACGATGACCCACGAACAAATCCCGAAGCAAAGCCGATAAGTTTCGTGGAGAAGATAACTCCCGAAATAGAAAGCGTTGCAGGCGGAGCAGGTACAAGTCTCGGCACGGGTGGAATGTCCACAAAGATTAATGCCGCAAAAATTGCAGGAAATGCAGGAATTGACATGATTATAATGAACGGCAAAAATCCTGATTTGCTTTATGATTTGTTTGAAGATAAAGAACTTGGTACGCTTTTCAAAGCGTAAAAATATAATGAGGTGAATAATATGAACTATACTGAAACACTCGGAATGAAAGCAAAAAACGCAGAGCCTGAAATTGCTTCTGCATCGACTATGCTGAAAAATAATGCACTTTTGGCAATCTCAAAGGCACTTACCGAAAACGTTGATTTTATTATTGCGGAAAATGCAAAGGATTTACGGGCAGCTAAGGAAAATGGTATGTCTGAGGCTATGCAGGACAGACTGAAACTTGACGAAAAACGTGTTGCAGGCATGGCAAAGGGCGTTGACGAAATTATTGCCCTTAATGACCCTGTAGGACAGATTATTGAAGGTTTCACACGTCCCAACGGTCTGAGAATATCAAAGACAAGAGTTCCGCTCGGAGTAATCGGGATTATATTTGAATCACGTCCGAATGTAACAGTTGACGCTGCCGCACTCTGTCTGAAAGCAGGAAATGCTGTTATTCTTAAGGGTGGTAAAGAGGCTATAAACTCAAATAAATGTCTCGGACAGATTATGCGTAAAGCTGTTGAAGAGGCAGGACTTCCGGCTGATATTATTCAGGTGGTTGAAAATACTTCCCGTGAAACTACAAATGAACTTATGAAACTTAACAAATATCTTGATGTTCTTATTCCGAGAGGAAGTGCGGGACTTATTCAGGCGGTAGTGAATACTGCTACAGTTCCCGTTATTGAAACAGGTACGGGTAACTGTCATGTATATGTGGATTCGTCAGCCGACCTTGAAAGTGCAGTTGATATTGCAGACAATGGCAAGACACAGCGTCCGTCCGTATGCAATGCCATTGAAAGTCTGCTGGTACATAAGGACTGTGCGGAAAAGTTCCTTCCTATGATTGAGGAACGTTTCAAGGCTCACAATGTTAAAATATATGGCTGTGACAGAACTGCCGAAATTCTCGGAAACGGTATTGAAAAAGCTACAGACACAGAGTATGCCACTGAGTTTCTTGACTATATTATTTCTGTAAAGGTTGTTGACAGCATTGACGAATCTATTGCACATATAAGAAAATTCGGCACAAAACATTCTGAATGTATTGTGACAAAGTCGCTTGAAAACGCTGAAAAATTTCAGAGACAGGTGGACGCAGCGGCAGTCTATGTGAACGCTTCAACAAGATTTACCGACGGCGGTGAGTTCGGATTCGGTGCGGAAATAGGTATTTCCACACAGAAACTTCACGCAAGAGGTCCTATGGGACTTACCGAACTTACAACAATAAAGTATCTTATCAATGGTAACGGTCAGATAAGATAAGAGAACTTGGAGGATAGAATGGCTATAAGAAAAGATGTCAATGATATGCTTAACAATCTTAAGCAGAAAGAACCACCAAAGGAAGAAAAACACAGTAAAAGCAAGTTTGATGATATGTCGGTTGACGATTTGCTTACCGTGCTTAATGACGGAAAGGAAAACGAAACTCCACGTAAAGCACCAATCAGAGCATTGAAACGTATTTCGTCGCCACAGCCAAAGGAACAGCCTGAGACGGAAAATGAAATTTCTTCGGGAAAAAACGTAAAGAAGAAAAATTCCTCCAATACGAAAAACAGTGATGACAGTACGCCTAAAAAGAAAAAGATAGTTATTGGTGAACTTCCCGATTATGATGCTATAGAACAGCAGGAGGTTGAAAAGGACACCAAAGAGGAAACAAAAAAGGAAAAAACGTCCAAGTCTGCCGAAAGCGAACAGAAAGACAACAGTAAAAGTGATAAGGATAATTCAAAAAAAGGATTATTTTCGAGAGTAAAAGACCTTAT
>CAMWGS010000192.1 GCA_947173865.1 uncultured Ruminococcus sp. | reverse complement strand
GTTTCGACAGTAAGATAAGAGTGAGAGAGTGAGTGGCTGAACTCATGAAACTCTATGAGTAACTCTCATTGTAATAAGACAAAAAAGCCTTGTATTACAGATGTATACACTATATTGTATTGCAATACATCATAAAAAAACGCTTATTAGTTTAACTTGTAAGCGTTTTTTATGATATAATAAATTTATATTAAATGTCATTGGTATTTATTATATAATAATATAAAATAATATGACGTTATTTATATAATAAATTTTTGTGATAAGAACATGTTCTCATAGACGATAGCGTTTTGGCATGATTTCAAAAGTAGATGTCATACGTTCTGAAATATCCACTCTGATGTGATGAAATTCTTCAAAATTATCTTTAAAATGTTTTCTGTAACCATTATCAGCACATACGCCGATAATCGTTGGATAATAAAAAAGTGCTTTTTCAAAAGTGAACACGCCCCCTTTTGTATCATGGATATTTGCCGCATGAACATGGACAGCAAGTATATTTCCCATAATACCCGTTACAATATGACGCTTTACTCCTTTTGTTTTTTCCTACGTCATATCCTTTTTTATCACTGCGATATGCTGTTTTTACACTTTGCGAATCGATTAACGCATAACTTGGTTCTGCGGTTCTTCCTGCCTGTATACTGGTTTCCTTTACAAGAAACCGCATTACTTTTTCCCATACTCCTTTCTGCTTCGTTCTGCTGTAAAAATTATATACGGTTGAATACGGCGGATAATCATGTGGTAACGCTCTCCATTGGCATCCTGTTTTTACTATGTACATAACTGTGCTTCCACAAGATTTCTTTTATGATATTTACTTTTATTACCCGATGGAAAGAACTGTTCTATTTTTTCCCACTGTTTATCCGTCAGGTCACTTGGATAATTTGTTCTTTTATATTCGTTTTTCATATCTTTATTATATCATATTTTTTCTATGGGAACAAGTACTTAGATTTATTGTTAGAACATTGTCATAGATTTGACTATGATATACAAGCAATTTCAGAAGTAATAATCTTATTTGATAAATTTATATTTGGAGATGTAAGTGATTCCACTTTGGAATTGAAAAAGCTTTTAGAAGACAGCATCAGAGACAATATTGATTATCTTCCTGAAAGATATAACTATAAAGCAGAAGACTTAATGGGAGATGAAAACGCAATATTGATTGATTATTATGACCATTAACTGATTGTAAAACGCTCTTTAAAGGGCGTTTTAATTATGCTTGAAAACTATTTAAGGAGGCAAAAAATGTATATACCAAATTATGGCAGTGTTTTGCTCATGTTTGAAGTCGTTGTTGATTATTCAGCATACGTCAAGGCGGTACTTCACAGAAAGCATTACGGAAACACAAGAAAATATCACAGATAAAGGCTTTAAGCCTTATTTTTATACCCAAATTTAAGAAAGTGAGGAAGAAACAATGTCAGAAGAAACAAAACAGTCAGCATTAACTACGACAGAAACCACAGTTGACGGTTTCGTGAAGTATCTCGGTCTGCAAGACGACATCTATGAAAAGCACGTCACCGACCTTATACTTGAAAATGGTCTGAAGTTTGACGGTGACAAACTAATCGGCGACGACGTTGTGAAGCAGTTCAGAGAAAAGTACCCTGACATATTCAGGTCTGCAACACCCGTGCCGGAATTTTCAGTAAGTACGACAGATCAGAGCGGCGTAAAAGACAACGACGACTTTGTGCGTAAAATCATGGGTCTTAAGTAAAAGGAGGAATTTTTTATGGCAAATTCAATTGAACTCGTCAAGAAGTACGTTGACAAACTGGACGACGTTTACAGGCTTGCAAGCCTGACGGACGTTCTTGAAAGTGATGCGTCAACCGTACGTCAGGGTACGAACACAAACGAAATAGTCATTCCAAAAATTGATATGGACGGTCTGGCTGATTACAGCCGTTCAGGTGGCTACGTGGACAGTGATGACAAGATTACGTGGGAGACCATGAAGTTTGATTATGACCGTGGCAGAGCCTTTTCTGTCGACGCTATGGACAACGAGGAAACTATCGGAATTTCTTTCAGAATACTCTCATCACATTTTGTGCGTAACAAGGTTGTTCCCGAAATGGACGCTTACCGTTTTGCAAAATATTCCGTAAAATCATGAATTACAGTCAAGTCAGAAACTCTTTCAGACGGTTCTGCTGTGTGCAACGCAATTACGACAGCAAACAACATCCTTGACGAAGCCGAGGTTGATTCAGAAAACTGCATTTTGTTCATCACACCTATGCTTTTTAACGGTTTGCTTGCACTCTATACCTTATAGTTGTCGGAAGTCTTTTAGTGAAGCACTGGAACGAAGTAAAAACTTTTGTGGTCGGACTGTGAGAAAGTATACAGGAAACACTTTACAATTTTTTTGAAGCTTGGGAATCAGGGGGGAATTCAGTTGTTGATTTTACTCAAAACGTCTGAAAAATATAAAGAAATTTTTTTCAGATGCGTGGAACGGTATTACAAATATTTTCAGAAATATCGGCTCATGGTTCGGTAACAGGTGGAATGACATTGTAAAAGTATTTAACGGTATCGGCGGCTGGTTCTAGGACATATTCAGCGAAGTGTGGAATAATATCAAAACCGCATTTTCAGAAGTAAAAGGATTTTTTGAAGGTGTATGGAATAAAATAAAAAATGTTTTTAGTCATGTTACAAACTGGTTCAGAGATACATTTTCAGCAAAGGTGGAGAAATTTTTACGGGAATTACTGACGGGATTTTCAATACATTCAAAACTATTGTTAATGGTCTTATTGATGATATAAACTGGATTATTGAACAGCCGTTCAACGCAATAAACTGAGCTATAGACAGAATAAGAAACATTACAGAATATCGGTGTATGGCAAACATACCGAAAATACCAAAGTTGTACGCACGAGTATGATTGAGATTCCGTCGGGCATTCAGGAAGTCACGTCAGTTCCTGAAATATGGCGGAAAAACGGCAAAGAATTTGAATTTTTAACATGTCAGTCCACAAAAAACATGATTGTAGATTTCATGAAATCAAAGTGTCTCGGAGCAACACACATACATTTCACTGCGTGGGTAGGTTCAAGCACGATTTGTCCCGATGATTCAGCAGAAACGAAAAGTTATTATTATTTTATAGACTGTATAAAAATCACAGGAACAATGCTGAAATGGTACTACAGCAATGACCGTCTTATTCACGAAGATATGCCCACAGTTCCCGAAAAAGCCATGAAAAAACCGTATCCAAAAGCCTTGTAGAGAACAGACACAGATATTCCTTATCACGAACTTTTTCCGATTGAAAAATCATGCGGAGCATTCATGAATACAGTAAGCCTTGAATATTTGCGGATTCCCGAAAGTGTACGGAAAATTGGCAGATATGCATTTTTTAACACGGCATTGAGGAAAGTAAGAAATTCGTCGGAATGTGAATATTATGAAACAAGCTTTCCTGAAAAATGTACTGTTGAGTTTTATGAAGAAAACGGAAATGAAACTGTATCAGGTTAGACTTATGATTCCGACGGAGCAAGAATCTATACAGAAGGATGAAGAAATGGATGACGATATCAGACGTCTCAGGCATACAGCCGAATAACTGGACGAAGCAGTTGATATGCTCCTTGAAACTTATACCCGTAAAGAAATTGACGATAAATTTGCTGAGATTATGCAAAAACTAACGGCTTTTGAAGAAAAGACGACATCAAATGAATTATAAATAAAACGTAAATTTTATTTGTAATTCAACGGTTTTGAGTTTAATCAGTACGCTTTTTTGAACTATTATGCGGACACACTCAAAAGAAAGGAGTGATTCAAATAAATGGACAGACTTTTACAGACATTTTCAGCATTTGTATGTGCTGTGTGCGGATTCCTGTGGGGACGACTTGACGGTCTGCTTTATGCCCTGATTGCGTTCATGGTCATGGACTACATAACAGGTCTGATTTCTGCGTATATCCGCAGGGAACTTTCTTCGGCGGTCGGTTTCACGGGCATTGCAAAGAAAGTTTTCATCATGGCACTTGTCGCTGTAGGTCACATTCTTGACACCCATGTTATCGGTGACGGAGCGGTTTTTCGGTCTGCTGTAATCGGCTTTTACCTCGCAAACGAGGGAATTTCCATACTTGAAAATGCGGGAAAAATCGGGCTTCCGCTGCCGAAAAAATTAATTGATGTGCTTGCACAACTTAAAAATGAGGAGGAAAAAAATGATTAATATCACAAAAAAGTCGTTCATTTCTTTCACAGATGAACAGAAAATCCGTATTATCGCCGAAATCTTTGCCGACGACGTTTCTGAACTTCCTGAAACCGACGGCATAGACGGCTGTGAACTTGCACAGGGAAGTGTTGCGTATGTGATAAAATCGGGCAGACTTTACATACTCGGAAGTGACGGAA
>CAMWGS010000191.1 GCA_947173865.1 uncultured Ruminococcus sp. | reverse complement strand
GTATGAATCTTTATTACTCTTAATTACAAATTCTTTTACTATAAATTTATCGCTTACTATTTTCGTGTGCATTTCCCTGACACCGAAAAAGTCAAGCCTTACACATATTCTTTTCCACTTCGTCCACCTCGGAGACGGTTTTTTAACATCATGGTCAGTGATTACGTCAACTGACAACCTGCCCGCAAAAATTTCACTTCTAACACAGTCAATCTCTGAACCGATAAAATTAAAATCATCTCCGAATGTATCATAAAGTACAAAACAGTTATCTATACTTTCCACAAAATCAGCCCTTTCATATCAAAAATGAGGACAGTTCGTAAACTGTCCCCTTATATTTTATCTTATTTTAGCACCAACGGGAATGCTGTCATCAACAAAAATAACCTGACAACCGCCGTCCGCAAGGTCTGCCGCACAAATCATGCCGTTGCTTTCAACGCCACGAAGTTTGACAGGTTTAAGATTTGCAATAAGCTGTATCTTTTTACCAATCAAATCCTCAGGCTTATAATGCTGTGCAATACCTGATACAACCTGTCTGCCATCCATTCCGTCGTCAAGCTGTAAACAGAGAAGCTTGTCGGATTTCTTGACTTTCTCACATGAAAGTACTTTTGCCACACGTATTTCAACCTTTGCAAAATCGTCAATTGTAATTTCAGGAGCAAGCTCTATTTTTTCGGCTGGCTTTTCAGACGCAGAAAGATTAGCCTGTGCCTTTTCCATATTTTCCTTGATAATATTGTTAAGTGCTTCAATTTCCTTTTCAACGTCTATTCTCGGGAATAAAATTTCACCCTTATGAACAGTCACATTTACAGGAAGTACACCAAACTCTGAAAGCTTTTCGTACTTCACATCATCGTCAGACGCACCAATCTGCTCACATACTTTAGGCATTGTCGAGGGCATAAACGGTGAAAGAAGTGCTGAAATAATTCTGACAGCGTCAAGCAGATTATAGAGAACAGATGCAAGTCTTGCCCTGTTTTCCTCACTCTTGCCGAGTTTCCAGGGTTCAGTCTCGTCAATGTACTTGTTTGCCCTGTCAACCGTCTTGAATATAATTTCAAGTGCGTTCTTGATTTTTGTTTCAGACATAGCGGAATCAACATCGGAAACAGTTTTCAGAACGGCATTTTTAAATTCCGTATCAATTTCAGCTTCTTCACGTTCTTCGGGGAGAGTTCCGCCGAAATACTTCTCAACCATTGCAACAGTACGTGAAACAAGGTTTCCGAAACCGTTTGCGAGGTCGGAATTTATACGGTTAATCATGATTTCATTTGAAAAAGAGCTGTCCGAACCGAGAGCCATTTCCCTTAAAATATGGTATCTTATAGCATCACAGCTGTAACGTTCGCCCAGTACAAACGGGTCAACAACGTTTCCGAGAGACTTGGACATCTTTTCACCGTTGAAAGTAATCCAGCCGTGTACAGCGAGATGTTTCGGTAACGGAAGTTCAAGAGCCATAAGCATTGCAGGCCATATAATCGCATGGAAACGCATAATGTCCTTTGCAACCATATGAACATCGGCAGGCCAGTATTTGTCAAACTCATCGGAAAGACTGTTCTGATAACCAAGAGCTGTAATATAGTTTGAAAGTGCGTCAATCCATACATATACAACATGCCCTTCGTCGAATGTCACAGGGATTCCCCACTTGAAAGTTGTACGTGAAACGCACAAATCCTCAAGTCCGGGTTTGATAAAGTTGTTTACAAGTTCAACTGCTCTTGTTTTCGGCTGAAGATAATCTGTCTCGGTGAGAAGTTTTTCAATTCTGTCCGCAAAAGGAGACATCTTAAAGAAATAAGCTTCCTCCTTCGCAAAAGTCACTTCACGATGACACTCGGGACAACAGCCGTTTTCATCAAGCTGTGAATCAGTCCAGAAACTTTCACACGGAGTGCAGTATTTACCCGAATATTCGCCCTTATAAATATAACCCTTGTCATATAAATCCTTGAAAATTTTCTGAACGCTTTCAATGTGATAATCGTCTGTAGTTCTTATAAACTGGTCATAATTTACGTTCATGTATTTCCAGAGATTCTTGAAAGTACCTACGATTTCGTCAACGTATTCCTTTGGTGTGACACCTTTTTCAGCGGCTTTCTGTTCTATTTTAAGACCGTGTTCGTCAGTTCCCGTAAGAAATTTTACGTCATAGCCCTGCATTCTCTTGTAACGTGCTATAGAATCACACGCAACGGTCGTATAACAGTGACCAATATGCGGATTTCCTGACGGATAATATATCGGTGTAGTAATGTAAAAAGGTTTATTTGACATAACAAATCGCTCCAATCTAATTATATTTGCAGTCATGCAGTTTTATTATACACTATTTTTTTCCTTTTGTCACGCTTTTTCAGAAATTATTACATTCAGATTAAAGGTACATTTATATTCATGCCCTCTGAACCTTTAATAAATATTTTATTTATATACGTACATCTTTTTTTCAGGTGAAATATATCTGCTCTTGAAAGTTGCGGTACAAACCGAATATTTCCGCAGATAAAACTATTGCTGTCTATTCTGTATTTCAGATAAGTCACAAAATTAAACCATTCTTCTGAAAAACAATTTTCCTTTTCATCATCAAAGAAAATTCCGTATCCGTCGGCATCACTGAAAATCATCAGAGCCGTCCCGACATCACAATACTTATTGTCAATAATACTCCGAGGTATGTCAAAACCGTTGTCCCAGTTATAATTTACGGCTATTATATGTAAAAGTACGGAATCTTCCGTCTGTTCAATATAATTCACCAGTTCGCTTTCTGATTTTTCATAAAGCAATTCATAAAACAATTCCGTATCATATTCGGTCAACGTAAGTCCCCCATAATATCAATATACTTGTAATTTCCCATATAATTTCTGATAACGGTATCAGTGAGATTGTACCAGCTTCCGCACTTGTCAAGAATCAAAGCGTCTGCGGTAACAACACAGCTTTTACTTTCAAGAATCGAATCCACTGAATTTTCAATATATACTTCCGTTTCAAAAGACTTACTCTGCATGATTTCAAGAATTTTCTGTTTAAGTCTGCCCGAATTTGAAACAGGTGCATCAAGATAGAACACCGCCTTTTCTATATTAAGACGTGCAAGAGTTTCAGAAATTGCATTAACTGCCATATCCGTCTTGTCTATAAGACGGTATGTACCTCTGAGTCCTGCAATATCACGGATTGTGCCGTCCATGCACCTGAAAAGCATGGAATCGGAATATGCTATTTCAAGCGTGATTACAGTGTTGAAACCGTCTATATACAGCACTTTCCCTGCAACATCACTGTCTGAAAGTTCCTTGTTCTTTCTGATTTTTATATTTTCCTCAGACGATACAGAACGGGCTACAGCGGTTCTTTGTCTTTCAGAAAGAAGATAGTGGTTTCCGACAAATGTAACAGCATTTTTCATTACGTAACCTCTGTTAACAAGAAAATATACCTCCTCCGCAGATTTACGGAGCTTTTCTAGGTTTTCCGAAGTTCCGAACTCTCTGGCATCAGTCGGCACAAATCCTCTTTTAACCTGTTTTGGTGTACGTTCGTTTTCCATGTTTTATCACCCCTCAGACCTGATTTTCAACATACTTTTATTATACTATTTTATTTTCTGTTTGTCAATCACTGTAAAAATGATTTGCCAAATATATCACTATATGTTATAATTATCTGAGAAAGGAGCAGTTTACATGAATAATACCATTCTTATAATAGAGGACGACAACGATATAAACCGTATGCTTCAGATTTTACTTAAACAACACAGCTATAATGTGGTAAGTGCTTACTCGGGTACAGAGGGTCTGCTTGTACACGACAATGAAATAAATCTTATTTTACTTGACCTCATGCTTCCGGGACGGAGCGGTGAAGATATTATCAGGGAACTAAAAGAAAAACACAATGTACCAATAATAGTGATGAGTGCGGTTCACGATGTCGGTAAAAAGGTGGATATGCTTCATCTCGGTGCTGACGATTACGTTACAAAGCCTTTTCACAATGAAGAACTTCTTGCAAGAATTTCCGCAAGGCTAAGAAACAGTAACGAATATAAAGTTTCCGAAAAAGTCGTATACAAGGACATTGAACTTGACAAAAGTAATTTTTCGGTAAAATGCAACGGAAAAGAAACAGAACTTTCAAGACACGAATTTACTTTATTGTGTCTGCTTATGGAAAACCCCAACCGTGTATGTACCAAAAGCATGATTTATGACAATGTATGGGACTACGAAAACTCAGCCGACGATAACACCCTTAATGTACACATAAGCAAAATACGCCGAAAACTTAAAGAATGTAGTCCCGACACCGAATATATTGAAACCGTATGGGGAATTGGTTACAGAATGAAAAAATAATTGCTTTAAGACTTTTTTAAGATTTGATTTAAGTGTTTTTTTATAATTTGATGATATAATGCATATATC
>CAMWGS010000190.1 GCA_947173865.1 uncultured Ruminococcus sp. | reverse complement strand
ACTTCAACCTTTGAATCGTCAGCAGAAATCTTCTTGAGCTGACCTCTGAGACCGGCGTTGGCGGACTTGTCAAGCTTGATACCGAAAAATTCCATATCTTCACATACCTTTTCTCTTACGTCATAAGCGTTTTCGCCTATACCACCAGTGAAAAGAACAGCGTCAAGACCGTTCATGGCAGCAGCATATGAACCTATGTACTTCTTGATTTCATAAACGAGCATATCGGAAACGAGCTTAGCTCTTTCATTTCCGTGAGCGGCAGCGTCTGTAATGTCACGGTTGTCAGAACCTACGCCGGAAACACCGAGGAATCCCGACTTTTTATTCATGTAGTCGCTCATCTGTGAAGCTGTGAAACCGTGCTTTGCTGCTACGAATGTAACGGCAGACGGGTCAACTGCACCTGTACGTGTTCCCATTACAACGCCGTCAAGGGGAGTGAATCCCATTGAAGTATCAACAGATTTACCGCCGTTAACTGCTGTGATTGAAGAACCGTTGCCGAGGTGACATGAAACAATCTTGAGGTCTTTTATGTCTTTGCCCATAGCTTCAGCGAGAGCAGCGGAAACGAATCTGTGTGAAGTACCGTGGAAACCGTACTTTCTTACGTGTAGGGTTTCGTAATCTTCATAAGGAAGTCCGAACATATAAGCTTTCGGGGGCATTGTCTGGTGGAAAGCAGTATCAAATACAACAACCTGCGGAACGTTTTGGGGAACAACCTTTTTGCAGGCTCTGAGGGCGAGTGCATGAGCGTGGTTATGAACGGGAGCGAGTTCACGGAGTTCGTCAATTTTGTCGATGATTTCGTCTGTAACAAGTACGGACTTGTCAAAAATATCCGCACCCTGCACGATTCTGTGACCGACAGCAGAAATTTCGTCCATGCTGTCAATAACCTTGGCTTCTCCTGTTGTAAGAGCCTCTACAAGCTTCATAAAAGCTTCTGTATGGGTGGGGAAAGAGCAGTCAGCTTCAAATGATTTTCCGTCTCCTGTCTTGTGTGAAATGTGACCGTCGATGCCGATTCTGTCGCAGTTGCCCTTTGCAATTACGCTTTCGTCGTCCATATTTATAAGCTGATATTTGAGTGACGAGCTTCCTGCGTTAACAACTAAAATAATCATTGAATATTCACAATCCTTTCAAAGTAATGTATTGCATATATAATTATATACTTTTTTCCGTAAAATGCAAGACCTTTTCGGAAATTTATTCAGTTAAATTTATAAAATAGGAAAAAAGTAAACAAAGGATTCCATAAAATTACAAATAATATGTACAATAAATGAAATTTTTTCGTTAAACATTGAAATTTGTGAAAAGAGGTAGTAAAATGAAAATCAGCGGTATTATCTGCGAGTATAATCCATTCCATAACGGACATCTTCATCATATACGTGAAACAAGAAAAAACGGTGCTACACATATCGTTGCAGTCATGAGCGGAAATTTCGTTCAGAGGGGCGACGTTGCCGTTATGGATAAGCTGGAAAGGGCAAAATTAGCGGTTCGTTCGGGCGTTGACCTTGTAATTGAACTGCCTGTACAGTATTGTCTTTCTTCGGCAGAAAATTTTGCAGCAGGGGCAGTATGGCTTCTTGACTCACTCGGAGTGGTTGAAGAACTGTCTTTCGGCAGTGAGTGCGGAGACATAAAAAAGTTGTACAACGCTCTCGGAACTATACAGAAAGTCGCTCTTTCGTGCCATGACGAAATAATAAATATCATGGAAAAGGGTTATACTTATCCCAAGGCACTTAATTCCGTTATAAACGGTTTTGACTCTCAGACAGCTTCAGTTATAGCAGAACCCAACAATCTTCTTGCTATAGAGTATCTCAGGGCAATGATTAAATTTTCCTCAAAGATGAAGCCGTTTACTGTAAAAAGAACAGGCACGGCTCATGACGGTACTGTAACGTCGGGAAATATAACAAGTGCATCTGATATAAGGAGTAGGCTTGTAACGGAAAAGAGTGTTCCGTTAATCCGTCCATATACAACGTCATTGTGGGGTGACGCTCTGGAAAGTGCCATGCGTAAGGGGGAAATAGCCTCACTCGGCAGACTTGAAAGAGTTATGCTGTACAAGCTCCGCACGTCGTCTCCGCAGGAAATTTCCCTGATAAATGACGTAGGACAGGGACTTGAACATAGAATATACGGTGCAAGAATGGCAGGCTCTCTTGACGAGCTTTTCTTTACCGTAAAAACAAAAAGGTATACAATGGCACGTATCAGAAGGATAATGATTTCCATTCTTCTCGGAATAACTAAAGAAGATATGAAACATCTTCCGCCTTTCGGCAGAATACTTGCCTTTAATGAAAGAGGTCGTGACATACTTGCACAGGCGAAAGGTGCAACTTCTATTCCCTATGCGTCGTCTATTGCAAAGCTTTCACAGCTCGGTGAAACTGCAAAGCGTTTTGCAGACATTGAAATAAGGGCCTCTGATGTATATGGTCTTTCACTTGGAACAGTGACTTCCGCCCAGAAGGATTACAGGGCAAAAATTATGATAGATATGGAGTAAAAAATGATATCTGAATTTCTGAAGATTACAGCCGCAGCGGCTGCCGCAGCAATAACACTTACTTCCTGCGGAAACAGGGTGATGCTCATGAACAGTTCAACGGAGGCTGACGCCGATACCATTGAATTTGACGGCAGTTATGTCGAAAGAGAAGAATACAAGAATCAGGATTCAAATGAACCTGAGCAGTATATTGAAAAGGAAATCACTGAGACAACAACTGAAAAAACCACTGCCGAACCGACTACCATTGATATTTATAACAATGATTACGAACTTCCCTCAAAAGCAGTGATTGATAACTTTGAAACGGTTATGCAGAATCCTGAACTGCCGACAGGCTGTGAAATTACGGCACTTACCCAGACTCTTAACTTTCTCGGTTTTGATGTTGACAAAGTTACAATGTGCGACAAGTATATGAATATTGACTTCAACGGAGAGTATACCATGAATGAGTGCTATATAGGTGACCCGAAGTCGCACACGGGATTCGGGTGCAGTTCCCCCGTAATATGTAAGTCGGCAAGGCGTTATTTCCGTACTGAAAAATCGGACTGCTACCCCGTAGACCTTACGGGAACAGACTTTCAGGAGCTTTTCTATCAGATTGAGCAGGGTCGCCCCGTTATAGTCTGGACAACAATGTATCTTCTTGATACAAAGCCTGAATACGTATACACAGCAAAAAACGGCGAGGAAATGTGGTTCTGTACGTATCAGCACTGTCTTACCATATATGGATATGATTATGATAACGGCGTTGTATATGCGGCAGACCCGCTTGTCGGAAATACTACTTATTCCATTGAAAGTTTTGAAAGAATATATGATATACTCGGCAAACAGGCTGTTGTTATATGCGGTGACGCTGAAAACGGTCTTGATGCCGAGCCGAAGTCCGTTACAAAGTCCGAGCCTGAAATTACAACGGAAGCCGAGTATACGGAATCAGTATACGAAGAAGATACAGAAGCCGATACAACGGAAGAAACAGAGGAATGATTAAAGGTATAATTTTTGACCTTGACGGAACACTTATAGATTCAATGAACATATGGTGTAATATAGACCGTGCTTTTCTGAAAGAAAACGGTGTTGACAACCCACCTTCAGACGTTTCGGACAAGGTCAAGAAACTTACTATTGAAAGTGCGGCGGAATATTTTATAAATAATTTCGGGCTGAAATGTTCTGTGAAATATATTGTTGACCGTATAGAAGAACTTGTCAGAATTGAGTATGAGGAAAATATTTCCCTTAAACCTTATGTAAATGAAGTTCTTGATATGCTGGACAGAAAAAATATTCCGTACGGCATTGCCACCGCTACTTATAAAAGCCTTGCGGAAGCTGTTCTGAAACGTCTTGGAATATATGGACGTTTTAAGTTTCTTCTTACTGAGAGCGAATATCCGAGAGGAAAGAATTTCCCTGATATATATATGGGAGGTGCGGAACGTCTCGGATTTTCCCCGAATGAAATTCTTGTTGTTGAAGATTCACTTCACTGTATCGAAACAGCTTTGAAAGCGGGTTTTGTTACTGTCGGAATATATGACGAAGTTTCGGCTTCGGAACGTGATATTATAGAACGGATTTCAGATTATTATTTTGAATCACTGGATAAAATTGAGAGTATTTTATAGGGCGAACGGTGTTCGCCTGTATTTTTATATAAAGGAATGTTGAATTATGAAGAAAGTTATGATAGGTATGAGCGGAGGAGTGGACAGCTCGGTTTCTGCACTGCTTCTCAGGGAACAGGGATACGAAGTAAGGGGAGTTACTCTCAAACTTTTTTCCGATGAAGATATTGTCGAGGCTGAAAAAGACTGAAAGACCTGCTGTGCGTTGTCGGACGTTATGGACTCAAGAAGTGTGGCACATCGTCTTGGTTTTGAACATCTTGTATTCAATTTCAGGG
>CAMWGS010000189.1 GCA_947173865.1 uncultured Ruminococcus sp. | reverse complement strand
CAGTATCTCTGACGGTTGAAAGCCCAGTCTTTCATTTTATACTGTACACCACGTTCACCGCAACCGAGTTCCTCAAGAATGGAAAGAGCCTTTTCTATAGCTTCCTTCTTGTTTGAAATACCATTAAGTACACCGGAATTAATTCTTTCTCCGTCACCTGTATAGACTTCCTTTGAAACGTCACCGCCCTTGATTACTTCAATAATATCAATGCCGAACTTCTTGGCAAAGTCATAGTCTCTGCCGTCGTGAGCAGGAACAGCCATAATAGCACCTGTACCGTAACCCATCATTACATAATCGGAAATATAAATCGGTATTTCCTTTTTGGTTATCGGATTAATACCTGTAAGACCATCGATTTTAACACCGGTCTTGTCCTTTACGAGCTGTGTTCTCTCAAACTCACTCTTTTTTGCACACTCTGCCTTATAGTCGTCAAGAGCGTGAATGTTTGAAATAGAGTTCCTGTACTTCTGAATAATCGGGTGTTCGGGAGCGATTACCATGAAAGTAACGCCATAGAGTGTATCGGGACGTGTTGTATAAATACGGAGTTTTTCGTCATTTTCCTTTATGCTGAAATCAACAAAAGCACCTGTTGACTTTCCTATCCAGTTCTGCTGCTGGAGTTTTACATTCGGGAGATAGTCAACTTTTTCAAGACCCTGTAACAGTCTGTCGGCGTACTCTGTTATGCGGAGATACCATACCTCTTTTGTTTTCTGAATAATATCGCTGTGGCAAACGTCACATTTACCGCCCTGTGAATCCTCGTTTGAGAGAACAACCTTACAGCTCGGGCAGTAGTTTACAGAAGTCTTGTCACGGAAAACAAGTCCTTTTTCAAACATTTTCAGGAAAATCCACTGTGTCCACTTGTAATATTTTTCTTCAGTTGTGTCTATTACTCTTGACCAGTCGAAAGAAAAGCCGACCTTGCGGAGCTGTCCCGTAAACTTTTCAATATTTCTGTCAGTAACGATACGTGGGTGAATTTTTTCTTTTATAGCGGTGTTTTCGGTCGGAAGTCCGTAAGCGTCGAACCCAATCGGGAAAAGAACATTATAACCCTCCATACGTCTCTTGCGTGAAACCACTTCCAGACCCGAATAAGCCTTTATATGACCTACATGCATACCGTGTCCCGACGGATACGGAAACTCAACCAGTCCGTAAAATTTCTTTTTTGAATAGTCGTCAGATGCTTCAAAAGTATGGTTTTCATCCCAGTACTTCTGCCACTTTGCCTCAACAGATTTATAATTATATCTGTCCATTTGAAAAATCATTCCTTTACTGTATTTTTAATTACTGAAAATGTCGCTCAGTTCTGTCCATTTATTTGTAAAATGTTCCTTTATGTCGTTCCTTGTGACAAGGAAAACTGCACACACAATGTCTGCAATACCTTCAAGAAGGTAAATCCAGTTACTGCCGAAATTCGATATATTCGCAGGAAGATGTACAACTGCAACTATGAAAAGTACTCCTGCAACAACGAAATTCACAAACTGCATTCCCGAAAAAAGCATACACGCTCCGCCGACTGCTATAAGTAAACTACCTATACTCAGACCACCGCCTATAACCATGTTCAGTACGGACTTTATAATCAGATATACTCCGATAGCTGTGGCGACGTTTCTGCCCTGTGGGTTATTGGTTTTCATAAAGAAATCACTCCTTTATAAGCATATCGCTTATATCAACGGGACTGGCATCAGCCCAGAGTCCCTCTAAATTATAGAACTGTCGCTGTGTTTTGTCAAAAACGTGTACAATAATGTCGGCATAGTCAAGGATAATCCATGTATTGCCCGTATCGGATTCACGTCTTTGAGGTTCAACACCCTGCTGTGAGAGCTGGAACTCCACTTCGTCAGCCAGTGTACGTGCGTGTGTGTTGCTTGTACCATTGACTATTATGAAATAGTCGGCAAGTATAGTGAGGTCGGCAACTTTAAGTGCCTGAATATCCTCACCTTTTTTAAGGTCAAATGTCTTGATGATGATTTCAAATTTTTCCTGCTGTGTCATATTAATTCTGCCTTCTTTCGTTTAATTTGTATCCTTGTAAATAAAACTGCTGTTATCAGATTCACCACTGCTTATATCCTGTAAGTTATCGGACGTATCGTCATAAGCCGTATTCTGATAATCCGTGACATACTCGACAAGTGAAGAATCCGAACTTGTCATAATACTCTGATACGGTCTGAAATAGTTGTTAAGCATATTGAGGGTTGCAAGCTTATGAACGGAATAGATGTCATATACTTCGCCGTCAGGAGCTTCATACCTTGCACCCTCACCGGGAACCATATTTACCCGTACGTTCTCCATTGAAAGCGTTGACGCAAAATCCGCTAACATTCCTATGTCACCGAGACTCATATTAGTGTATATATACTCATTATCGTAAATTGCTTTAAGATAGCTATATAACTTCACTCTGCCCTCGTCGTTTACAATGCTGAAAAGTTTTTCCATGGCTGCTGCCATAAAACGACGTTGATTCTTCATACGTCCTATATCGCCCTCAGCCAGTGCCCAGCGGAAACGCACAAACCACTCAGCCTGCTCACCGCTCAGAACCGTTTCACCTGCGGGTATTCTCTTGTCTGCCTCATATATTACTTCTTCGTCGAGAGTAATCGGAATACCGCCGACAAGGTCAACCATATCTTCAATGTCGTCACAGCCTGTTGTGATATATGCGTCAATCGGTATACCAAAATTTTCCTGAACCGCATTTACAACACGCTGTATCGGCGGATTTATATATTTCTCTCCCATAGCATATATACTATTGAATTTGCCTGTGGGACTGCTTGTATAGTCGGGCAGACAGGTATCACGTGGAATCTGTAAAATATTAAGTTCTGAGTGACCTATATCAAACTGACATACCCATATTACATCGGTATTGAATTCCTCCTCGTCAAATCCGAGAAAAAGCACGGTATACTGCCCCTCGACAAGCTGAGGCAAATCAAGACCGTCTGAGAAATCGACATCAACAATTTCGGTGTCTATCTGTAAATCCATAGTGTTCTCTTTCAACTGACCTTCAACGTGTACAAGTGGCTGAAAATTCTTTACAAAATTTATTACCGAAACATTTTCACCGCTTGAAGTATCTTTTATTATCGGCATATTGAGAAGCATAGCACCGATTATAAACACACTCGCCGACACGGAAACAAGTTTAACAAGAAAATCAGTCATTAAAGATTTTTTCTTCTTTTTCTTACTACGTTTTCTCTGTTGCGGAACAACTTCGGCGGTTTCTGTATTTTTTTTGCTTTCCTTCTTCTTTTTTTCCGTCTTTGCTTTCTTTTTCTTTCTGTTGTCGGATTCGGAAGGTTCAGGCAGTTTCTTTATACTGCGTACAGGTTCGGCTTCTTCGTCGGGAACATCTGCGGCATATCTGCCGTTATATGTCTCAAAGGACATTTCACCGTCATATTTCTGCGGTCTGATTTCTTCAGAAGTTTCAGAGGAATATTTTCCCTGATATACGTCTTTCGGCAAAGGTCCTGCTTCATATCTTCCCCTGTACTGCTTCGGCGGATTTGCTTCAAACTGTACTCTGTTTATCTCACTGAGAGCATTTTCATCGTCAAATTTTCTCTTGTAATGTTCCTGCAAAGGACTTTCCTCAAACTTTTCTACCTTTTTGTCACGGAAAGGCTTTGCCTCATATTTGCCCGACGGTTCTCTTACCTGTTTATTCTGTCCTGATTTGTTCTGACTTTTTTTACCTACCTTTGAAATTTTTCTGATAGGTTTCTGTTCACCGTTTCTGCTGTTATCCTCATTCATTTCATTGAAGTCCTCTCTTTTAAAGACTGTTTTTATTTTTTCGGCTTTTCTTCCCTGCAAAGCCTTGTATAAAAATTATATCCCTCCGCCGTACATATCGGAACAAGTCCGCCTTTCTTGACAACAGACTTGACGGAAAAGGCAAAAGCTTCAAGCATAGCCCTGTTTAGACTTGTATATGAAATTTTTCTCATTCTGTCAACGTCCTTGTAATCCCTGTCAGCAGAAATAAGGTCACCGAGATAGACTATTTCTTCAAGTCTTGTCATTCCTGCACGTCCGACGGTATGAAACCGTACAGAATTAAGTATGTCGATATCTTCTATACTGAACTGCGTTTTTATAAAATAAGCTCCTGCAATTGCGTGCCATAACGAACGTGTTTCAAGTTCTTCACGACAGACTGTAAAATTACTCTCAATCACAAGTTTTTTCTGTTCTTCGTCACGCAGTTCCTTACAGATATCATGCAAAAGCCCCGCAAAATATGCCTTGTCGGGTTCTTCACCATATTTCATGGCAAGTTTCCGACATTCCTCCGCCACGTTAAGCGAATGTGTGTAACGCTTCTGCGAAAGATGTTCCTTAAGATATTTTTTCATTTCTGAAGGGTCGTAAAGCAAAACATATCACCTCACATAATTAATTATTACCTG
>CAMWGS010000188.1 GCA_947173865.1 uncultured Ruminococcus sp. | reverse complement strand
GCATTACTGCTGAACCCGAAAAAAGAAATATCATCTGAGAAACTTTTTAAGAAATATATTTTTAAATATGCATTGTCCCTGCTGGTGTTCGGGTCAGGGTTTGCGTTGCTTGAGCTTCTTTTTGACAACAGAAACTTCAAAGCCATATATATTGCTAAAGCTGTTGTAAATGTATTACAGGGTAAAACATGGAATCATATGTGGTATATGTATGCATTGCTCGGCGTAATGCTTGTATTGCCGATACTTAAGCTGATTACACAGAATTTCAACAGCAGACAAGTCAGAAATCTGATTATTGTTTCTATGGTTTTCTTAAGTGTGATAACTTATTTTGAAAAGCAGTTCTCTTTTGATTTTGCGGTAGATTTTCCTGTAAGTTCCGTGTACTGCATTTATATGCTTATGGGATATTATTTCTCCGCAAATGAAGTGATTAAGGATAAAAAAATACATATACTTATTATAAGCCTGTGCAGTATATTATTTGTAGCTGACGGATATCTGGTTATGATGAAGGATACAAACTATGATTTCGCTGCATATTATTCACCTTTTGTTGCATTGTTCTCATGTTCTGTATTCTGTCTTTTTAAACAGGCAATGAATAATGAATCAAATGGAAAGATTGCAAAGATAAAGAACAGTTTGTCGGAGTGTTCATTCGGAATATATATTATTCATATGTTCTGGATAAACATTATATATAAATTTGCCACTATCAATCCTTTTACAGAGCCTTGTATTGTTAAATTGCTTTGTATTTTCTCAGTTACATTGCTGTTTTCATTTGTAAGCGTTTGGATAATGAAAAAAATACCGTTCATCAGGAATTTAGTATGATTAATAGGAGGACGTTATGTCTCTTTCAAGTTTAATAAAGACTACAAGAACAGATTTATATGAATTGTCAGATAATGACCTGAAAAAATTACACACATTGTATACAGAAATTCTTGATGACCTGAGCAGAGTCTGCAATAAATATTCTGTGAACTGGACATTATCAGGCGGAAGCATCTTAGGTGCTGTAAGACATGGTGGTTTTATTCCGTGGGACGACGATATTGACATTTTTATGACCAGAGCGAATTTTGAAAAGTTCAGAAAAATATTCAGGAAAGAACTTTCTGACAAATATAATCTTCTTCTTCCCGGAGAAAACGGAAATCTTATGGTATTTCCAAGAATAGAAAAAAAGGAAACGGTGGTTAAGTCTATTCAGTCGGTGGATAATGATGAACACGGACTTTTACTTGATATTTTTATCCTTGAAAATACCTATGATAATAAAATCCTCCGTTATATTCACGGGATTGAATGTACAGTGTTGCTTTTTATTGACTCTGTATGCAGGACGAATGCCTGTAAATCTAATCTTCTTAAATACGGTAGTAATAATACCGAATTAAAGAAAGCTGTTAAGAAAAGGGCTGCTTTAGGAAAATTGTTCTCGTTCGTAAAATTAGAAAAGTGGCTTAAAATAACTGACAAAGTATTCTCAAAGGTGAAATCCGATAAAACAAGCTTTGTTGTTGCTCCGGGGGGAGCAAAGCATTTTTTCGGAGAAATATATAAGCGTGATAAAATGGAAAAGTCAGTCCGTGTTAAGTTTGAGAATACAAAAGCAAATATTCCTGCGAATTACGATTATTATCTTAAGATAAGATATGGTTCTGATTATATGACACCACCATCTGCAAAGGCTCAGGAAAAACACGTTTTTATAAAATTCGATATTGATAAAAAGTAAATCTTTAGGAGAAAAAAATGAATATTGCTCTTTTAACTGCTGCGGGAAGCGGCACAAGAATGCATCAGGATATTCCTAAACAGTTTATCCACGTTGACAATAAACCCGTTATAATTCATACTATGGAAGCATTTCAGAATCATCCGAGTATTGACGGAATTATTGTTGTTACGATTGACAGTTGGACAGATGTTCTTTGGGCATACGCCAAGCAGTTTAATATTACAAAACTTAAATGGGTTGTACCGGGTGGCGAGACGGGTCAGGACTCTATAAAAAACGGTCTTGACAAGCTCAGGGAAGAACTCGGTGAAGATGATGTGACTGTTATGGTACATGACGGCAACAGACCTCTTGTGTCAACTGAGATTATTTCGGACAGTCTGGCTACATTCGCAAAGTATGGAAGTGCAGTTGCAGTTATTCCATGTACTGAAGTTGTTTTTGAGAGCAATGACGGTTTTTCTTCATGTGTGTCCACTGAGAGAGAAAAGCTGTTCAGAACTCAGACTCCTCATACCTACAGACTCACAGATTTACTTGACGCACATAAGCAGGCAAAAGAAAAAGGTATTGCCAATACAGCAGCTTCGTGTATGCTGATGAAAGAACTTGGAAAAATGACCTATTTTTCCAAGGGGTCTGAAGAAAATCTGAAAATCACAACACTTGATGACCTCAAAATATTCAAGGCACTGCTTCATACTAAAAATGATTCATGGCTTAAGTAAATCGGAGGAAATATGAATTATTGCAGTAGATACTTTGAGGAGATGGAAAATGCGGCAAGAAGTATTGACTTCTCTGAACTTAAAGGAAAAAGCCTGCTGATTACCGGTGGACGAGGTCTTATTCTTTCGTCTCTTGTTGATATTTTGTGCTGGGCGAATCTGAATCTTGATACAGATATAACTATTTATCTTGCAGCAAGGACAGAAAAATCAATCTCTGAGCGTTTCAGTGCGTTTTATGGTCAGCCATGGCTGAAATATGTATATTATGATGCTCTCAAACCTGTTGACTTTGATTTTAAAGCTGACTATCTTATTCACGGGGCAAGCAATGCACACCCGACCGCATATCTGCATGAACCCGTAGAAACTTTGCTTGCAAATGTTTTGGGAATAAAGGAATTGCTGGATTATGCACGCAAAAGTGGTACGTTAAGGGTTCTTTATATTTCTTCCAGTGAAGTTTACGGCAGGAAAAATAGTACAGAACCATTCAAAGAGAAAGATTACGGGTTTGTTGATATCCTCAATTCAAGAGCGTGCTACCCGTCAGGCAAGAGAGCAGCTGAGACTTTATGTGCTGCTTATACTCAGGAATACGGTCTTGATACTGTTATTGTCCGTCCCGGACATATTTATGGTCCTACATTCACACCTTCTGACAGCCGTGCAACCGCACAGTTTATGAGAAATGTTTTGGCAGGAAATGACATTGTTATGAAAAGTTCCGGAACTCAGCTACGTTCTTATTGTTACAGTGCTGACTGTGCTACTGCTATTCTTACTGTCATGCTTAAAGGCAAAGTATGTGAAGCTTATAATATTTCAAACAGGGATTCTGTTATCAGTATAAGACAGATAGCAGAGAAAATAGCCGAAGTATCGGGCAAAAAAGTGATTTTTGAAAAACCCTCTGATGCTGAACAGTCCAGCTACAATATGATGGACAATTCAAGTCTTGATGCCGAAAAGCTTGAGGCACTCGGCTGGAAAGCTTTCTATAAGTGTGAAAACGGGGTTAAACAGATGTACGAGATTATGAAAGGTTAGTTGATGGTTATATTATGGTCTCAGTAGTTATTCCAAGTTATAACAGAGCATTGACAATAAATCGGTCTGTCTGTAGTGTACTGAATCAGACATATAAAGATATTGAAGTTATTGTTGTTGATGACTGTTCATCTGATAATACCAGAGAAGTGATTGAAAGTATTAATGATGAAAGGTTAAGATATTATTGTCTTGAGGAAAACAGTGGTGCTTGTGTTGCACGTAATAAAGGAATAGAACTTGCCAAAGGTGAGTATATTGCTTTTCAGGACAGTGATGATGAATGGCTTCCGAATAAACTGGAAATTCAGATAAAAAAACTTCAGGCATCAAAGGCAGATGTTTGCTTCTGTAAAATGAAGCAGTTCTTTTCTGACGGCAGTAGTGAAAAGTTTTTTCCAAAGGGTTTGCAGGAAGGCATTGTTAGATATGAGCAGTTGTACGAATTTTCCCGTGTGAGTACTCAGACTATTTTTGCTAAAAGAGAAGTCTGTATGAAACATAAGTTTGACAGGTTTGTGACAAAATCTCAGGACTATGACTGGGTGATTCGTGCAGGCAGTGAATATAATTTTTATTATACTGATACCGTTCTTGTACATCAGTACTTTCAGAGTGATTCAATAACAAAGGGCGGAAAAAAGAAATCAATTGAAATGTGTAGATATTTTCTGAAAAAATACAGTGAAAAATGTAAAAGCAATAAGTCATTTCATGCTGCACTGATAAATCAGATTGCACATAACAAGCGTATACTGGGAGAAAATCCGAGTCCTGAATATAAAGCAATTTACAAAATAACAAAATCCAGGAAATATCTTTTATTGTATTTATTGTTTAAATTCAGAAAGGGAAAGAAACATTATGTTTAGAAAAAGCCTTTCTCCGATATTCGATAAAATTTTCGGAAGCAAGATTCTGGTTGTTGTAATGCTTCTGTTTTTATTTCAGATTCCATATTTTGACCGAGTATATCCTTCCATACATACTATGTATATGTATGGAAGTTTATTAC
>CAMWGS010000187.1 GCA_947173865.1 uncultured Ruminococcus sp. | reverse complement strand
CTATAAGAGCGTCAATCTCTGCTTCGACAGCTTCACGGACAAACTGTTCAAACTGTGGTATTTCGTTGTTTCTGGGGAGAGTGTTACAGGTGAGATATACTTTGATTCCCTTTGCGTGAGCGGACTGAACAGCATTGACAAGCTGTTCAAAGTCGAAATTCATAGGAGAAGAACGCATACCAAATTTTTTTCTGCCGAGATATACAGCGTCTGCACCATAATTTATCGCAGCGTTGAAACGTTCCTCATCACCTGCGGGAGCGAGAACCTCAAGTTTCCTCATTGTTTTCAGCCTCTCTTTCGGCTTCGATTGAAGAAGCTATATACTCGTCAACCTGTCCTTCAACCATTTCCTGATAACCATAGTGTTCTTCAAGAGTTTCGGAGAAATAAGTCTGACCTGTATATATGTTTGCGATAAAGTAGAAGTAATTGCTTTCAAACGCTTCAAGAACTGCGTCTATCGCTTCAATACCCGGATTACATATTGCACCTGGAGGAAGTCCCGGACCTACATATGTATCATAGGCATCAACAACAGTCTTATCGTACACGTCCATTTTCGATTTTACAAATTCGGCATAGTTTGAAGTAGGGTCGGACTGGAGGAGGGGGAATGTATCGGCGTTTCTGAGTCTGTTCCAGAAAACAGAAGCAACGAGTGTCATGGTATCTGTGTTTGCGGCTTCCTTCTGTACGATTGAAGCGAATGTTATAAGCTGGTCAAGGGAAAGACCGAGCCTTTCCATTCTTGCATATCTTTCATCTGTCATCTTGTTGTCAAAGTTGAGATAGATTTTCTGACAAACCTGCTCAGGACTCATATTTTCATAGAAGAAATACGTATCAGGGAAAAGGTAGCCTTCCATTCTGTAGAATTTCAGTGTGGCATCTGTCGGGAGTCTGTTTTCAAATTCAAATCCGAGACCACCCGAATTGAAGTAGAAGATAAAATCGTCTGCGGAACATATTCCGTTTTCTTCAAGAATCTGAGCTGACTCAAAGAGAGTTGAACCTTCGGGGAAAGTAACTTCAATTGTTTCCTGTTCCTTTTCCTCGTCAATGCTTGTAAGTTCGTTTATGATAGTTTCGTAAGCCATATTGGGACGCACAAAATGTTCACCTGCAATATAAAGTGAATCGGATTTCCTGAGACGGCTGAAAAGCTGGAAACATTCAGGTGATTTTATAATACCCTCATCTTTGAGAAGAATTGAAATTTCTTCGGTTGTTGCTCCTTCGGGGATAACGATAAGATGTGTATTTTCGCTTTTTCCGATACCGAGCATATCACGACCGAAAGCAATAATCACGAGTGCGAGACATACCGAAACAGCAAATATAAATGTAGTAAGGATAATGATTCCGGGAAGTCTGCTTCTTTTTCTTTTTTTCTTCTTCTTTTTTCTTTTTCGGGGAACGTCCCTTTCAGGTTCGTCATATTCTTCCGCATAATGTCTTTCAGGTTTGGGAGAGGAATATTCTTCATAATTCTCCTCATAATCGTCAGTAAAATCTTCTCCGTCAGTGATTTCCGTTTCTTCAGCATTAATCACATCTTCCTCAACAGGTTCAGGAGAAATATTTTCACTGATGTCATCGTTTATGATGTCCTTGTCATCTTTGTTCTGCATGGCAGAATATCATCCTTTCTGGTGTTAAAATATAATCAGCCTTAAGGTCATGTTGCATAACAGGCAGATTGTCGGTAATAAGTTCCTCGTATGCGAGGGCAATTTTATGTATCTGCGGATACTTTGCAAGAAACCTGTCATAATAGCCACCTCCGTAGCCGAGTCTTGAACCGTCTGCCATGAAAGCAAGTCCGGGCATCACACAAAGTGTGCTGTCGGTTATAACGGGACAGGGAAGGGAAGTGTCAGGTTCATATATTCCATACATACCTTTATGAAGTTCATCGGTGGATTTCACGACATGAAATGTCATTATACCTTCCTTGTTGGATTTCGGAAAAGCAACGGTATATTTTCCGAAAAGTTCCTCAGCGATGGAAAAAGTATCAATTTCAGTACCGAACGACGCATATAATAAGAGAGTATCATAATTTTCAGTCTGTTTTATAAAAGAATTACGGATAAGAATATCTTTTTTTGTCTTTTCGGTAATATTACTTCTTATTTCTGAAAATTTTTTCCGCAGTAATTTTTTATCTTTCATAATCAGTCGCAGAGAATAGCCGCACGCTGTCTGTTGCTTTCTTCTTCCGAGACAGCTTTTTCAACGAGTTTCAGACCAAATTCAACAGCCGCCCCTGCTCCTCTTGCCGTAATGAAGATGCCGTCTGTTTCCACTGCACCGTCACCGATGACAGCACCGTCAAGCTGAGTTTCAAAACCTGTATAGCAGACAGCTTTTTTTCCTTGGAGCAGACCCTTGTGACCGAGAATTGACGGAGCTGCACAGATAGCACCGATAAATCTGTTATTCTGTACGCAGTAATCAACGGCTTTCTGAACATAATCCGATTTTTCGAGATTGAGAGTACCGGGCATACCACCGGGCAGGACGATCATTTCAAGTTCTTCGTCAAGGCGTATTTCCTGAGCGATAGTATCGGCAATAACGGGAATACCGTGAGAGCCTTTTATTATATTGTCTCCTACACCTACGGTAACGACATTTTTTCCTGCACGTCTGAGCAGGTCAACAGGTGCAAAGGCTTCGGTTTCTTCAAAGCCGTCAGCGAGAAAAACGTAAATCATAATAAAAAAATCCTTTCATTTAAAGTAAGCAATATATTTGTCAAGAAGAAAAGTGGGATGATATGAAAGTTTTGCCTTACGCAGACCGTCAATGCCCAAATCTTCCTCACGGTTGATATATTCATAATCCGCAGCGGCAGACTTTGCGAATAAATTGTTTATTGCGGTATATATTCCGTCAAAATTTCTGTCAGCCTTTTCGATATGCACACAGAAAGTATCAGAATTAAGCCTTTCACCGATTGTAACGGCAGCAACCTTTCTGTCAATGCGTATCATACCGCCTATAAGTCTAAGTTCACCGAAATAGCTGAAATATGTGTTTATAGCATACTGTTCGGCAACAGACGAATGATTATCTTCCTGATACCTGTTATTATAGTCATCAGTACAGAAAGAAATACAGTCATCAAAATCCTTTTCCTGAATCAATGAAAATTCGTAATCAAAAGACTGAAAATGTGACAGATGATTTCTTTTGCCGTGGTATTTTTTTCCTGAAAGATTAATCAGGTCTGACGAGCGGTATATATAGTCCGAGCTGTCGCGGTCATATTCATATGTGAAGCAGTCGGGAAACATTTCTTTCAGCATATCAAGGGACTTTTCCGTAATCCCTGTAATACACAGCGGAACACCGAGAGAGTCGGTATATTTTTTTAGTTCGGAAAAAAGTTCCCTGTAGTCTCCGTCACCCGACGGAAAATTAAAATAAGGGATATTGTCGGTTCTATCAAAGGAACGTACTATATAAAAGTCCTTGTAAAAAGATATTTCCGAGTCAGCAAGGCGTTTCCACGCCATATTGTTTGCAAAGGTATATTCACAGCCCATAAAATCGGACTTTCTCAGGCATGAGTTTATATGTTCCCTGTCAGATATATCAATGTCGCGGAATTCAATCATTTTTTCCCTCGTTGTTTTTTCGGTAATATTCCCTTACTTCTGAAATTTTACCGCACGACATTTTTCCTTCAGGACATTTTCCGTCGGCAACACATGACGGACCTGCATGACTGAAAATATCAGGAGCAACTTCCATGCACAATTTAAGCATTTCATCAGCAACGGCACGAATTTCCCACTGGGCTCTCCGACAACAGCGGTGACGGAAAAAATTAAATAGTGAACGCACATTCATTGTAACTACAATTTTTGTTTCACAGGCATTGGGAAGTATGAAACGTGCATCTTCGTTAGCGGTTTTGCGTGCTTTTGAAAGAGCTGTCTTTTCGTCAAGACCCTCTGCGACAAATCTGTTTTTATGGCTTTCGGTGAGCAGGTCGGCAATTTCCGCATAACTATCCGTTATTTCATGCATTATACGGTCAAATTCGCTTTTTGCTTCGGGAAGTGCTTCAATTTCTGGCGGAGTGACAAATTCAAAACCGTTTTCATTTACATACCGCTGACTTTTCTGCGAGTATGAAGCAATTCTGTGACGCACCAGTTGATGCGAGCAGGCACGTGAAATGCCCTCTATACCGAATGTAAACGAAACGTGTTCCATAACACTCTCATGACCGACAGAAACAAGCATATCAATGAAACTTCTGGTTTTTTCTTCGGTAAGACCTTCCCTGAGAGAACCTATGTCACTGCTTGAATAACAGAGCTTTGCAGCGGTTGCGGCAAGCTTTTCAGGGTCGGGAGTATGTGATATCAGATTTACTTTCATCATTAAGACCTCCGCTTGTGAGAATACATATATTTCTATTTTACCATTTTTGCGACTGTAAGTCAAGGATAAGGCGGAAATAAATTATGGTAATTTTTTTAAAACTGAAAATAAAGTGACAGAATGAAAAAAATTTCCGTATGGGTATGGAC